>JAZDIW010000069.1:0-3115 GCA_043804575.1 bacterium | reverse complement strand
GAATGCGATTTTCTTTTCAACCTGATAAAGGTTGTGTGCTCTGGCTCCGTAGAGGAATGATATGTAATCTCCTTCATTGATTTCTACAAACGTCCAGGCCCCATTTATACTGTTGGTGAAACCCGCCATCGCATAATCGATGCACAGATTCAGATTGTTTTTGTTTGCCAAAGAAACGAGGAAATATGCCATGACCTGTCCGCGACCTCCTTCTAAAGCAAAGAAAGGACACTTCAAAATTCAATGTAGTCAAATAATTTTCAAAGATCAAGCCTTTGTTGATCTATTTATTCAACATGCAAATTCTGGGCACAAAAAAACGGCCTTTCAGAGCAAAGGCCGCTCGGATTTCGACTGCTGGGGTTTCGGATTTCGGATTTTGTCAGGCTTCTTCTTTCCCCGGGCGGTAGATGGCGACGGAGTCGGCCATGGGGTCGGTGGCGCGGTATTTCAGGAGAAGTTGAATGGTGTGCGCCGTTAATTTGGCGCCTTGAGGAAGGAGCTTGACGCCGCTGCGCGTCCAGAGGTCCTCGGCCAGCGTTTGGCCTTCGTGAAGGGCGGCCAAAGGCATGCGCATGATTCTCAAATCCCAATCGGGCGTTTGCGCAATTTTGAGATAGCCGGCCATGAGTTTGACCAGCAGCGGATCAAACTCACGATTGGCCCCTCTCTCCAAAATCTCCATAGCGATTTCGGGGGAACCATCGAGGTCGGTGGCGATGATTTCAAAGGCCGCCGCCACGCGCAGGATGCGCGAGCCGATGGGGATGTCCGCTCCCGTCAAGCCCTTGGGGTAGCCCGTGCCGTCAAAATCCTCCAGCTGATGATGAATCACCGCCGCGGTATCTTTCAGCCCCGGCATCCCGCCCAAGGCAATTCCTCCCCAAACCGGATAGCGCTCATAGAGATTCTGTTCGGATTCGCTTCGCATACTTCGCGGCTTGGACAGGATGCTGTCGGGCAGTCCGGCCTTTCCAAGCTCTCGAAGTTTTGCCGCCCACGAGAGCTCGCGCAGGGCTTTTGGCTCTAAACCGAGCTGATTGCCCATGTATTCCGCAGCTTCCGCGACTCTTCGCCCACGGCGCGACGCTTCCGGGATTCTTAAATCGAGGAGCAGACTGATGACCTCGACGAGGTCATTGACGATTTGCTCGAGTTCCTTTTGCGAATGAGCGAGCTCCCTTTTTTCTTCCTGCATGAGGATTTCGCAGCGATTCAGGTCGCACAGGAGTTCAAGGATCGTGCTCAGGTCATCGGCGGGAATTTCTTCGGTGATGCAGGCGTTGACGCCATCTTCTGCAGGGGCACCCACGCCCAAGACGGGAAGTTTGGGCAAAGCTTGGTCTCGATGCAGCCGGTCGATTCTTTCTCGAATCACCGGATGCATGGGCAATTTCAAGGCAAGGAAATCGATCTTCTCGGTCGGGAAGAAGGAATCAGGCAGGTCTTCGGCAGCCATGGGCGTGACGACAGCGCATTCTTGCAGTCTTACAGGCGGCGCGGGCTCACCGGGCGCCAGGACATAGAGGGCGTGTCGTTTCTCGCTCATTGGATTCCCTTGGAGATGGATTCTTCGAGGCTGGTCATCCCTTTGGCGATGGCCAGACCTTCGTGGGAGAGAAGCAGAATGCTGATGCGCCGATTTCGCGAATCGGTTGGATTATCGGTGACACGCAGACGGCGATCCGCATAGCCTCGGACGGCGAAGACGCGTTCTTCCGGAAGTCCCGCCGACACCAAAACGCGCCGCGCTCGATTGGCGCGCTCGGTCGAGAGTTCCCAATTGCTCAGCACCGATGTTTCGGAATAGGGCACATTGTCCGTGTGGCCTTCAATCACAATTTGGCTCGGCCATTCGCTGAACTTGCGTCCCAGAAGCTCCAAAGCGCGTCGCAGACTCTGGGTGAGTTCGGCGCTTCCACGCTTGAAGAACTTGTCGTGAGCGTCATCGAGCATCTCGACCCGTACTCCTTCGCCCGTGACTTCGATCTGAATCTGCTCGCGCAGGTCCGAGAGCTCCGGCGTGGTCTCGATGGCGGTCTTCAGCGACGAGGCTTGGCGTTCGAGCTCCTGCAGCGGGTCTTCGCTTGGGACAGCGTTGGTTCTCGAGCGCGTCTGAGTCGGCACCAAAGCGGGGCCCTTTCCTTTCATCAGTCCCGCACCGGCCTTGCCGACGGCTAAGGGATCCCGAAAGTATCCGCTGACCCCCTGCTTTACTTCTTCACTCTGAGCCAAAATCCACAAGACGATGAAGAGAGCCATCATCGCCGTCACGAAATCGGCATAAGCGACCTTCCAGGCTCCACCATGGTGTTGGCCATGACCCCCCTTTTTGACGATGCGAACGGTCGGGGCTTCCTCGTGTGGCGTTTCCTCGGGCATCAGTCTTTCTTTCTCATCTCATTTTCCACTTCTTCAAACGTGGGGCGGTCACTGTGGTAGATGGCTCGCCTAGCGAATTCCACGGCCAAGGCGGGAGCCATTCCTTTTGCAAAGGCGGCCACGCCGGCCTTGATGACATAGAAGAGGCGCCCGTCAATGCGATTCTGGTTTTCGATGTTCATGGACAAGGGTTGAACGAATCCGTAGCACAGAAGCACGCCTAAGAAAGTGCCGACCAGCGCTGCCGCCACATGCTTCCCGATTTGTTCGGCGGGTGCGTCCATGTGGCTCATCGTGATGATGATGCCCAAGACGGCCGCCACGATTCCGAGACCCGGCAGCGCATCTCCGACCTTGGCCAGAATGTTCGGCGGGGCGGACTTTTCATCGTGATGCGTGTCAATCTCGGCATCCATCAGGGCCTCAATATCTGCCGGAGAGACGCTTCCCGCCAAGAAAAGCTTAATCGTGTCGCACAGAAAGCTCACCGCCGTTTCGTAAGAGAAGATGAACTGATATTTCTGAAAGACCGGGCTGTTTTTCGGGTCATTCACATGGGGTTCGAGGGCGATAATGCCGTCGCGGCGGGCGATATGAAACAGGGCGTTGAGAAGTTGCAACAAAGCCATATAGGTCTCGCGTGAGAGTTTGCTGCCTTTTAGGGTCCCGGTGATCCCGGCGATCATCTGTTTCATGATTTTGGTCGGGGTGGAAACCAAGAGGGAGCCCAGGG
>JAZDIW010000068.1:0-8394 GCA_043804575.1 bacterium | reverse complement strand
CACTTCTGGAGAAGTATCATCAGGGGCTGATTGCTCTCTCGGCCTGCTGGAAGGGGGAGATCCTTCAGCGGATTCGAGAGGGAGACGAAGAGGCGGCTTGCGATCTCGCGGCTTGGTATCGCAACCTCTTTGGTGAGGACTTCTACTTAGAGATTCAGCGGCACGGCGTGCCTCTCGAGGAGGAGATCAATCGTGCGCTGTTGCGAGTGAGCCGGCGCATGGAAATTCCGCTTGTGGCGACGAATGACACGCATTATCTGAAGCCCGAGCATGCCGAGGCGCATGATGCGCTGCTCTGCATCGGCACGGGCAGCAGCGTAGCCGATGCCGAGAGGCTGCGATTCCCCAAACCGGATTTCTATTTCAAGACTCCGGAGGAAATGGCCGCTCTCTTTTCCGATATGCCGCAGGCTCTTCGATGCACGCGCGAAATCGCCGAGAAAACCTCGCTCCGCTTCGACTTCAGTTGTCGGCATTTGCCTTGTTTTCCGCTGCCGGAAGGTGAAACGGACGCGGACGGCTATTTGTGCAAGTTGGCGAGGAAGGGACTCGAGGAGCGCTTTGGCCAACCCGACCAAAAGCAGCGCGAGCGATTGGATTATGAATTGCGCATGATAACGGAGATGGGCTTTGCGGGATATTTCCTCATTGTGGAGGACTTCTGCGCTTTTGCTCGCCGTGCGAAGATTCCCGTGGGGCCGGGTCGAGGCAGCGCCGCCGGAAGCCTCGTCTGCTACGCTCTCGGAATTACGGATCTTGATCCTCTGCGATTCGACCTCTATTTCGAGCGATTCCTCAATCCCGAACGCATCTCGATGCCCGATATCGACATTGACTTTCATGATGCGGGACGAGCGCAGGTCATTGAGTATGTGAAGCAGAAGTACGGGTCGCAAAGCGTGACGCAGATCATCACCTTTGGCCGAATGAAAGCGAGGGCCGTCGTGCGCGATGTGGGGCGCGTACTCGGAATTCCTTACGGCGAAGTGGACAAATTGGCCAAGATGATTCCCGAGGATTCACAAGACAAGCTGCGCGAAATCTATGAAACGGTCACTGAACTGCGCGATTTTGTGGAAAGCCGCGAAGACTACCGGCGTCTTTGGAACATCAGTCTGGTCCTGGAAGGAATCAACCGCCATGCTTCGACGCACGCGGCGGGAGTTGTCGTGACGCCGGGAGAATTGACGGACTATGTGCCTCTCTATCGCCAATCCGACGGTTCCATCACGACACAATTCGACATGAATGTCGTGGCGGCGATTGGACTGTTGAAAATGGATTTCTTGGGATTGCGGACATTGCAGGTGTTGGATACGACGGTTCAGTCCTTGCAACGCCGTGGTACGGAGATAGACTTGGGGAAATTGCGCCTGGATGATAAGAAGACCTATGCGATGCTCGGTCGCGGAGAGACGACGGCGGTCTTTCAGTTGGAAAGCGGGGGAATGCGAGAGTGGCTGACGAAACTTCAACCGAATTGCATTGATGACCTGGTGGCGATGGTGGCGCTCTATCGCCCGGGGCCGATGCAGATGATCGGGGAGTTTATCCGACGGCGGCACGGTCAGCAACCGATTACCTATCTGCATCCGAAGCTGGAGCCGATTCTGAAGAGCACCTATGGCGTCATTGTCTATCAGGAGCAGGTGTTGCGGATTGCGCGCGATTTGGCCGGATTCACTTTGGCAAGAGCCGATATTCTGAGGCGCGCCATGGGAAAAAAGAAGCGTGCCGAAATGGCCAAAATGCGCAAGGAATTCCTGGAAGGATGCAAAAAACACAGCCGCATTCGCGAAGAACTTGCCCGGCAGATTTTCGATTTGGTCGAGCGGTTCTCGGAATACGGATTCGTCAAAGCTCACGCCGCAAGCTATGCGCTGCTGGCCTATCAAACGGCGCATTTGAAGGCGCATTATCCCGCCGAATTCATGGCGGCGGAAATGTCCTCGTGGCATGGAGAGGCTCGCGCCATGCCCAAGCTCATCGAGGAGTGCCGCCGCATGGGACTGAAGCTCTTGCCTCCCGATGTGAACAAGAGCGACGAGAAGGTCAGTGTGGTGGAAGGAGAACTTCGCTGCGGATTGGAATCCATCAAGCATGTGGGAAGCGGAGCGGTGGCCGCGATTTTGGGGGCGCGAACGACGGGTGGCCCGTTTCAATCGTTTTTTGATTTTGCGCGGCGGATGGATGCTCGGCAAATCAATCGCAAGGTTCTGGAAAGCCTGATCGGAGCCGGCGCCCTCGACTGTTTGGGCGGGCATCGGGCGCAGTATATGGCCCTCTTGGATGGATTCCTTTCCACCTCGCAGCGCACGGCGAAATTCGGCGCGGGGCAATTCTCGATGTTCGATGCGGCCACGGAATCCGAAAGCGGCCTTCATCTCGCCTTGCCCGAAGTTCCTTTGTGTGACCGTGAGCTGATTCTTCGGCGCGAAAAAGAGCTTCTGGGCTACTATGTATCCGGTCATCCGCTCGATGCCGTGCGGCGCGACCCCGAAGCGCTCATCGAAGCCAAGCTCGGCGAAAAGGGAGACCTTGGCGACGACGATATTGTCCGCATCGGAGGGATGATTGCGTCGGTGCGGCGCGTCTTGACGAAACGCGGAAATCCCATGGCGATGGTGATGCTGGAAGATTTCACGGGCAGTGCGGAGATCCGTGTCTTCGGCAATGTATTGGAAGCCGCCTCGCCGCTCCTGACGAAAGAGCGTGTCGTCATTATCGTCGCTCGCGTGAGTGCTCAAGAGGACAAAGAGCCGCAATTCATCGCGCAGGAAGTCCATACTCTGGAGCAAGCGCGAATCCGGTTCGCCCGCGGGCTTCATATTCTCCTCAATCCCGATTGCATGGACGAACAGACTCTAAACGGCTTGGAGGATTTGTTCATCCAACACAGTGGGAATGTGCCGGTCTATTTCCGCGTGGCCGCGCCCGACGGAAAATCCTATTTGGTTCGTTCGCGCCGCTACCGATTGAAGACTTCCGAAGAAGTGATTCGCCTGATGCAGGAAGTCATCGGGCCGGGGCGGATTCAAGTGTCGCTGTGATAGTCATTCATAGGTCTATTTCTAATCGCCGTCGCGGGTCTCCAGACCCACGATGGCGCCAGTGGCAGGATTGCGGGCAGATCAGGGATCTGCCTCGGCGAGAAGAATAAAAAATCAGAGAGAAGAATCATTCGTACGGTTGCACTTTTTTCTCTGCTGGCGACGGTTTTGCCTATTCTCGCCATTGCCCAGCCACCGGATAGCCTTTGGAGCCGGACGTATGGAGGGACTTCAGGGGAATTGTGTTATTCGGTCCAGGAGACTTCGGACGGTGGCTACATTTTGGCAGGGTCCACTCGTTCGTTCGGCGCTGGTTTGGATGATTTCTGGCTGGTTAAGACGGACGCGAACGGTGACAGTCTTTGGAGTCGCACCTTTGGAGGAGATCGTTCCGAAACGTGCCACTCCGTTCAACAAACCACGGATGGCGGCTATATTCTGGCAGGAAACTCGATGTCCTTTGGGCCAGGATGGTTGAGTTACTGGTTGGTGAAAACGGATGCAAACGGTGACAGCCTGTGGAGCCGCGCCTACGGCGGAGACGGTTTTCAGACCTGTTATTCAGTTCACCAAACCTCGGATGGCGGCTACATCCTGGCCGGGAAATCGGACTCTTTCGGTTCGGATGTTTGGGACATCTGGCTTCTAAAAACGGACTCAAACGGTGACAGCATCTGGAACCGAGTCTTCGGAAGTGATGGTAATGATGAATGTTATTCCGCTCAGCAAACCTCAGACGGGGGCTATGTTCTGGCAGGTGCCATCTATTCATTTGAATTCGAATCCTTTGATTCCTGGTTGATAAAGACGGATGCAGATGGAAATTGTCTCTGGAACCGCACCTACGGGGGGATCGACGGCGAATCGTGCAATTCCGTCCAACAGACATCGGATGGTGGGTACATCCTGGCGGGAACAACGAGTTCTTTCGGAGCAGGTTGGCGAGATTTCTGGCTACTAAAAACCGACGCCGATGGTGACAGCCTGTGGAGTAGAACCTTCGGGGGAAGCGACCTTGACTGGTGCAATTCCGTCCGCCAAACCTCTGACGGTGGTTACATTTTGGCGGGACAAAGCATCGGTTCACTCGGGTTTTTTGATTTCTGGGTTGTCAGAACGGATGCCCACGGGGACAGTCTGTGGGGTCGCAGCTTCGGAGGAGACAGCACGGATGTTTGCCAGTCTGTCCAACAGACTTCGGATGGCGGGTACGTCCTTGCGGGGTGGACCAATTCCTTTGGCGCGGGTGGCGCCGACTTCTGGTTGGTGAAGACGGGGCCGGAGCTGGCGGCTGAGCGGTATGAGGTTTCTCTGCCCGAGGAGTACACGCTCCATCAGAACTGGCCGAATCCGTTCAATCCCTCTACGCAGATTTCCTATGATCTTCCAAAGATGGATCATGTCATGCTTACCGTTTATGATTTGCTTGGGCGAGAAGTCCGAATGCTTGCAAATGGCGCGAACGCAGCAGGAAATCATACTCTGGTGTTTGACGGTTATTCGTTACCCGCGGGGATTTATTTCTATCGACTTCAAGTGGGGAGTTTTGCCGTCGCCAAGAAGATGGTTTTGCTGAAGTGATTTCGTCCGGATTGAACCCGGCTCGGCGGAAATTGGCGGATAAATCGCAGGAGGGCAGGATGAAGCGACAGAAGTTCACAAAGGGTCTATGGCGAGTCGTCTTGTTGATGCTGCCCATGGCGGCATTCGCCCAGCCACCGGATAGCCTCTGGAGCCGCACCTTTGGGGGAAGCAACGGGGAAGCTTGCGAGTCTGTTTGGCAAACCTCGGACGGCGGCTACATTATGGCCGGACTCACCTATTCCTTCGGGGCGGGCAACTC
Source organism: bacterium (assembly GCA_043804575.1). Classification (GTDB taxonomy): domain Bacteria; phylum Electryoneota; class RPQS01; order RPQS01; family DYHQ01; genus JAZDIW01. Next base: position 3,501 of record JAZDIW010000068.1, on the reverse strand, counting down.
CGATTTCTGGCTCGTGAAGACCAATGCCGATGGGCATGGCCTCTGGAGCCGCACCTTTGGGGGAGCCTCTTATGACTATTGCTTTTCGGTTCAGCAGACTCCGGACGGCGGCTACATCCTTGCAGGGTACACCGAGTCCTTCGGGGCCGGCGGAACTGACTTCTGGCTGGTGAAGACCAACGCCAATGGGGATAGCCTCTGGAGCCGAACCTTCGGGGGAGCCTCCAATGAGCAGTGCCGCTCCTTTCAGCAGACATCGGAGGGTGGCTACATTTTGGCGGGATACACTTATTCCTTTGGGTCGGGTTTGACCGATTTCTATCTGGTTTGCACGGATGCAAATGGCAACCAGCTTTGGAGTCGGACCTTCGGAACCGGTGGTTACGAGGAGTGCGAATCGGTTCAGCAGACTTCGGACGGCGGCTACATTCTGGGAGGACTTACCGGAGTGAGTAGCTGGGATTTCTGGCTTGTGAAAACGAATGCGAATGGCGACAGTGTCTGGAGTCGAACCTTTGGAGGAAGCGGTGGTGATCAATGCGAATCGGTTCAGCAGACTTCGGACGGCGGCTATATTCTGGGTGGAATGACGACCTCCTTTGGAGCGGGCGTAGGTGATGTCTGGCTGGTGAAGACGGATGCCAACGGCAATCAGCTCTGGAGCCGAACCTTCGGGGGAAGCTATTGGGATGGCTGCGAGTCCATTCTGGAGACTCCGGACGGCGGATACATCTTGGGTGGATTTAACGACTCCTTCGGGTCGGGCAATCGTGACGCTTGGTTGATTAAGGTGAGTGCGTATGGTGACAGTCTGTGGAGTCGAACCTTTGGGGGTTACAATGTGGACGCGTGTCGTTCCGTTCAGCGGACCGCGGATGGCGGCTACATCCTTGGCGGTTCGACCTCTTCCTACGGGTCGGGTGCGGATGATTTCTGGTTGGTGAAAACGGGAGCGGAGTCCCCTGCGGAACCTGTCAGTATTTCACTGCCTGTTGAGTTTTCGCTTTATCAAAACTATCCGAATCCTTTCAATGCATCCACGCAGATTGCCTACGATTTGCCAAAAGCTGGCATTGTCTCTTTGAGAGTCTTTGATCTTTTGGGGCGGGAGGTTGGGACGCTTGCAGGTGGGATGCAGCCTGCGGGGAGTCATTTCGTTCCCTTTGATGGTTCCGGTTTTGCTTCGGGTGTTTATCTTTGTCGTCTTCAGGCGGGAGATTTCTCGGCAACAAGGAAGATGGTGCTATTGAAATAGTTCCGGCCAGATTAGACTTGGCTCGGCGGATAATAGTTGGCCGGGTGGGTGGCACACCCACCACGGCAGGGATTGTAGGGTGCGGGTCTGTGACCCGCCCGACAGTGTTGGGTCAGCGGCAAGCAGCCGACACCACAAAAATAATTCCGGTCAGGGCCGTGAACCCGTTTCGGAGACGAGGGGAGACATGCGAAATGCGTAGCGCCCAGCTTGCTGGGCCCTAACGCTGCTGCAATTCAGGAAGACAACAACGCCCGAATTGGGAGACATTATCATAAGATTTCATAGCCCAGCTTGCTGGGCGCTACGACTGCTGCCAACAGCCGATATCGCCATTTTACAGCGGGCAAATTTTGTTGAAAAGGGCACTAATAGAAGATTTGGCTCCCGGCAAATCCTTGAGATTCGCCGCGGCGAGAGATTGTTTCGATGAAGCGTGAAAGACAAAAACGGCCCCTTCGCATAGCCATTCATTCGCTCGGCTGCGCGAAGAATCTCGTAGACAGCGAAAGGCTGGCGGGGATTGTCTGCGGCGCGGGCGCTCAGTTTGTTCCGCAGCCCGGGCGAGCGGATGTGCTCATTGTGAATACTTGCGGCTTTGTGGATGACGCGAAGGAAGAGAGCGTGCATGTCCTGCTCGAAGCGTTGCGATGGAAAGAGCAGAAGACCGGACGCCGCGTCCTCGCGATGGGATGTCTTTCACAGCGTGACGAAGCGGAAATCACTCGCGAAATGCCCGAACTTGATGGAGTTTTTGGCGTTGTCGATTGGGTCCCGATGATGAAAGCGCTGAAGCTGAGTCCGCTGGGGAACGGCTCGATTTCCTGTTCATTGCCTGCAGGACGGCGACTTCTCTCCTCGCCCGGCTCGGCCTATTTGCGGATTTCGGACGGCTGCTCGATGGGATGCAGCTTCTGCGCGATTGCGCAGATGCGCGGCTTTCTCCGAAGCGAACCGATGGAAAGGCTCGAAAGCGAAGCCCGAGCCCTTGCCGATGCCGGAGTGCGCGAGCTGATTCTCATCGGACAAGAGACAACGAGCTACGGCGTTGATCTCTACGGTCGCCGACTGCTCATCGAGCTACTTCGTAAACTTGGTGAGATTCCCGGCATTCATTGGCTGCGGCTGCTCTATTTGCATCCCCCAAGTGCAACCCCAAAATTCCTACAGGAACTTGCAGGTGTGCCCAAGCTATGTGGCTATCTTGACTTTCCGATTGAACACGCATCGGAGAAGATTTTGAAGCGCATGAATCGAAGAGCGAGCGCAGCGCAAATGAAGGAGGCCATCGCCGCCTTTCGTCAGGCGCGGCCGGATGCTTGCGTGCGCACGAGCGTGATGGTGGGATTTCCCGGCGAGACGGAAGCGGAATTCGAGGAATTGTACTCATTCATGGAAGAAGTGCGATTTGAGCGGGCGGGGACTTTTATCTACTCGCCTCAAGAGGGGACACCCGCCGCCGCATTTCCTGAGCGTGTCGAAGAAGGGATCGCGCTGGACCGGCTGGAGCAAATTATGAAGTTGCAGCGTCGGATTTGTCGAGAGAAGCATGCGCGGCTTGTGGGCCGGACTCTGACAGTCCTTGTGGAAAAGAATCGCGGGGGACGGAGCTCTGGCCGAACGGCATGGGACGCGCCCGAGGTGGATTGCGATGTGCGGATTGACGGAAATGCACCGCCGGGCGAGATGGTTCCTATCCGAATCTCCGGAGCCTCTGCCTACCGATTGCAGGGCGTTGCGCTGACGGATGAGGAAAAAATTGACATTGCGAGTGTGGGATGAAGAAAAGAGTTGTCTTTCTGTTGTTTTTGTTCTGCGCGGGAGTCTCTTCCTTGAGAGGATTTCAGGGCGCGAAAGTCTCGCTACAAAAAGGCCCGCAATTTCACTGCCGCGTGGGGCACTTCCTGACGAACACGCCGGATTCCGTGCGACTCCTGGTTGTGATGGCCGTGCCTTACGACCATCTGCAATTCATCCGAAGCGACTCCGGGTTTTCGGCGGTTTTTGAGCTCATCTCTTCCGTTTATGACAGCCAAGGTGCGTTGGTCGCCGAGCGAATGAGTTATCCCGTTGCGTTCACGAAGAATTATGCCGAAACAAATCTGATAACGAAAGTCGTGGCGCACGCCGATGACTTTCTAATCGGGCCGGGCGCCTATCGCATGCGAGTCGTTCTGACCGAGCGAGAGTCGAACAGAGAGAGCCGATTCGAGGCAAAAATCCCGCTTCGAGCGTCGGATCCTCTT
>JAZDIW010000067.1:0-6961 GCA_043804575.1 bacterium | reverse complement strand
TGGGACAGCCAAACGTTGAAAAATAACTGCCATGACAAGTGCTTTTAAGAAAATCGAAAATCCACCAAACACAACGCACCGCATTTTGCTCGTAAATCAGCGGCTTCTGGCTCCAAAATCAACTCCTATGGGATGACAGTGTATAAGTTTAACTTTTTGCGCTCTATTGCTCGGCGCGTTTCCGGCGCGGGCAGGCTATCATAACATATCGAAGGAATCGTCTAGCTCCACTCCGCAACCCCGCGTGACGCCGCGCTGGCAAGTACACGTAGTCCGGGCGAATGGCAAACAGCTATCCCTCGCAAATAGTGCGGGTCGGACAGACACGCTTGAAGTCGAGGCACTGGAAAGCGTGGAAGTCACCTTAACGCGCCCCGATCTGACGGAAAACAGCACCGTGTTTGCGTATACCGTGAACGGGGGACGCATCAACGGCAAGATTACCGATACACTCACGGTTGGAGCCTCTGGTCGCGTCGTTTTTTCCTTCCAGGCGGGGGAGTATTTCGGCGATTACCCCATCGTCCTTCGTTATGGAGGACAGGAGCAGGTCATTACCCTTTGGGTCTATCATGCGGAACTTGATGCAGCGGCGGAGGACGAACAATGATGAGGCTCCTCCGCCTGGCTCTAATCACTCTGTTGCTTGGTTGTGCGGCTGTCGGCGCAAGCACTAATCCCCCTCCCCCGTGCGGCAATCCGCCGAAGCCGCCGCCTCCATCAAATTGCACGCATAACGCATCCAGCAATCCTTTCGACATATACTCCGGCAGCGTGGGACGGGAAGTGATAGACCTGGAGCCGGCCCATTCCGTTGGAGAAGCTCCCCTGCGTTTCGCTCGCTACCACGCCAGCCGTTGGGATGTTAATCCTGGATTCGACATCGCCAGTGAAAAACCATTCGGCGATGGGGGCAACTGGCGGCATCGCTTCCTGTGGACAGTCTTGGACAACGGAACCAATTCAGCCGGCCAAACATCTATTCGGATCATCTACCCCTATGGCTTTTACGGGAATTTCGCCAAGGCGGATAGTAATGCCACCCATCTGACCTACCTGGCCAGCACCCATGAGCGGGTGCTCGAAGAAAGCACCAATTACTTTCTGATCATGTTGGATGGGACCCGTTATCACTTCACCGGCTGGACCAATGAAGCCGGCCGTTTTTATCGCATGGAAGGCTTTTTTGATCCCTACTCCAACCGATATCAGTTCGTCTATACCGCCGGGCATTTATCCGTAGTCATCGGTCCCAATACGAACCTTTACCTGGGGTTCACCTATACCACGTTGACGAATTCTCAACCTCCAGGAGACATTCAATTTACTTTTACTGACGGCTCGGCCACGCAAGTTCTGTTGGTCGGCACATTTAACGGCTGGACCGGCCAGGCCATGACCAATAGCGCCGGACTCTGGTCCCGCATAGTCACGTTGACCAATGGCATCTATGAGTACAAATTCATCGCGCGGTATGCCGGGCAAACCAATGATTTCTGGTACAGCGACCCGGACAACCCGCTTTACACCCTTCCCAATTCCAACTCGGTGGCTCTGATTCAGAGTAATGACTGGACCTCTACGCTGCTGGCGTCCGTACAGGGAACCGATAACCGCGTGGTGAGTTATCAGTATGGTCAGATTTGGGGCACAGGAATCGTCCATGTTGTCCTGACCAACGCTGCGTATGGAGACGGGACTTGCGCTGCATATACTTACTATCATCCATCCGAGGACTTGGGCCGCCGTCCTTTGCTGAAAACGGCGGATGATCCCATGTACCGTGGGCCTGCCGGCGCAGTTCGATATGTTTATCAGAGCGATAATATTTATCCTGGCCAGATATATGAGGAGCGGCATTTATACACCGACCAGCTACTTGCGCGGTTGGAGATGGACGGCAACAACCCCTTGTGGCGTCGCGTGACAAAGTCCGACGGTGCAACCGAGGACTTCAATTTCGGCACGAATACGGGGCAGCGCCTGGCCTACACCAATGCCGTCGGGTACTCATACCGTTCTGAATACTACATGGCTGGCGATGCTGAGGGGATGCTTTGGAAGGAAGTAGATCCCATGTGCCGCACGACTACATACAGCCGTACCTGGGACTTCGGGGCCGTCACCATGGCCTCGAATAATATCCTGGGCGTGCGGCAGCATATTTATACCAGCAATGCAGAGCCGTTCTATTTGAGCGCTGAAATAGACGAGGCCGGCCGAACCAACGCTTATACCCGCGATAGCTGCCATCGAATTACGCGCCACGATTATCCTGATGGGAGCTATGAGACATTCACGTACAACGATCACGGCCAGATCCTAACCCATCGCCGCCGTGATGGCGGTGAGTGGAGCTCTGAATACGATGAACGTGGCCGCAAGATGTTGGAAACCGACCCTACTGATGCGACCACCACATTCGGTTACGATGAGTGTGATCGGTTGACCGCTACGACCAACGCTTTAGGCTATGTTACTCGACATTTCTACAACTGGCGCGGCCTGGTGACTAACGTCGTTTATGCCGACGGGACCGGGGAAAAGACCTGGTACGACCATTATGGGCAACCAACACAGAGGCTTGATCATGCCGGTGGAGTATGGGTGTCTGTTTATGACGACTTGGGAAATCTCTCCGTTGCGCGCGATCCGTTAAATCATGAAATCTCTTATCAGCACGACGTGGAAGGCCGCATAGTCACTTCGAGTAACGCTGTCGGTCTGGTGATCAGCAACGCTTACGACGGAATCGGTCGAAAGGTGCGGGAGACGTATTCCACCGACAGTACGTATCGTGAATGGCGCTATGATCCCGACGGTGTACGGACCCAATTCAACCGCTTGAGCATGCCAAGTGCTTTTGCTTATACGCCAGAAGGATGGCTTCAGAGCGTCGCCGACCCGCTGGGCCGCGCCACTTCCTATGGCTACGACAAATCGGGAAATCGCACACACATAACCAATGCCATCGGCGATGTCGCCATTCAAACCTATGACCCCGCCGGGCGCATCACGTCCACCCGCGATTGCTTCGGCGCTGTGGTGAGCAACGTGTACGATTCAGGCGGCCGGCTTGTCAGCCGAACCGACTCCAATGGAATTACGAACGAGTTCATATACGACGGCGCAGGCCGACTGCTTACTGCTTGGCGGGATGAGTTCCTGCTTCAGAGCAATGCCTACAATGCCTTCGGATGGCTCACGGTCTCTGTGGATGCCAATGGCCTGGCCCGGTCAAACACCTATGATGCGGTCGGGCGGCTTCTCCGAATCTATCTGCCCGATGATTCATTCTCCGAGAATGTGTATTCCAATACTTTCCTAGTCGAATCTGTGGATCACGCCGGCCGCCATGTATTCTTCCAGCATGATGTCTTGGGCCGCGTCACGAACCAGATTGATAATGCCGGTCATATTGTCCGGTTCGCCTATGATGCCGCCGGCAGCCTGACTTATCTTTGGGACCAGAACGGCAATCTCACCCGGTTTGTTTATGATTCTGAAGGCCGCCAGACGGCAAAAATCCACGCCGATGACTCACAATATACTTACACATATGATGCCGAGAGCCGTCTGACATCCAAGCTGGATGCCAAGAATAGAACCACTGCCTATCTATACGACGCGGTCGGCAATCTGACCAACATCGTCTTTACTTCCGATCCTCCGGTGGCCTTCTCGTACGACTTCTTGAACCGGATGACCCGCATAGCTGATGGTATTGGGACCACCCTTTGGACCTATGCCGCCGGCTGCGGCGCGGTCGAATCCGTGGACGGCCCCTTCGACAACGACACGCTCTTCTACTCCCATGATCTTGGCAACCGGCTCTTATCCGTGACATCCGCGCTATCCGCGGTTTCCTATTCCTATGATTTTCTCGACCGCGTCACCAACGTCGTCTCTGGAGGCGGGCCGCCTACAGCTCGCTACATATACCTTGCCAACGGCCGCCTGCCCTCCGAATTCCTCCGCGGCAATGGCACCCGCACTCGGTACGAATACGATCTCCTCAATCGCCTGACCAACCTGGTCCACGAAACCGATGCCGATGAGGTCCTATCTTCTTATGCCTACACCCTCAACTCTGCTGACGAGCGGATCGCAGTTACAATAGGTGGACCGGGCACTCCGCGCACAATCAACTATGCGTACGACGCCATTGGCCAGCTTACCGGCGCCGAGTCCGAGCAACCCGGTTATTCCTTTAATTACTCTTATGACCCCGCCGGCAATCCGGTCCTTCAGGACAACAATGACTTTGTATTTACGAATGTCTTCAACAATTTGAACCAGCACACATCCAATGCCTGGTCTGGATCGCTCACTGTTTTGGGGACAGTGAACATTACCAACGGCACGGTATCTGTGAATGGCTATCCAGCGCAGATCCTTGCAAGCGGGACTTTCGTTGCGACCAATCTGCTGGTTGTATCAGGTAGCAACATCTTCACCGCGATCCTCACCGATCCTTTCGGGCGGGCTTCCACGAGCCGCGTTTCTGCGATTGCCCAGGATCGCGGCTTCGCTTATGATCCCAATGGCAACCTGACAAATGATAGCCAGTTTGCGTATGTTTGGGATGACGCTGATCGGTTGAAAGAAGTACGGTCGCTCGAATCCGGCCAGCCCGTCATGAACTGCCGGTATGACGGTCTCGGCCGCCGGCGCGAACGGGTTGTTTGGAATAATGGCGCAGGCAGCACAAATCATTATATCTATAATAGCTGGCTCGTTCTCGCCGTCCTTGACGGCTCTACCAACGTTCTTGAAACCTACACCCACGGACCGGATTTGAGCGGCACTATCGATGGTGCCGGAGGAATTGGCGGAATCATCGCGTGTGAGGATGCCGGCCAATGGAGTTATTTCCATTGTGATGGGAACGGCAACGTGGTCACGATTACCGACACCAACCAAAATATTGTCACCTCCATCGAGTACGGCCCATTTGGGGCGCTGATGACCCACTCTGGCAGCTATCAACCACGTTACCGCTTCTCTTCTAAAGAGTGGGACGAATTGGTCGGTCTGTACTACTACGGCTACAGATACTACTGCCCCGAAATAGGACGGTGGCTGTCAAGGGACCCGATTGAGGAGGAAGGTGGCGAGAATCTGTATTCCGCAATTCACAATAACCCTGTGAACTCAGGGGACATTCTAGGGCTCATTACATATAGCTATATATCGCGTGGTAGCTATGGAGCGACGACGCCTAATTTTGCCCCGCCTCAATGCGCTAAGCAAGACCCCTGCGAATGGATTCTTAATGGCGGAACAGCGAATCCTCACATTGATGTATATGATACAGCCACATATAAAGTTCGCGGCAGCGATGGGCGGCTGTATGAGGCAACGTGTACGCGTTCTGCGGCAGGAAAGGCTGCTACGCGTGCGCATGAGGAAGCACATGCAGCGGCCGCGCGCGCTGCGGTGGCAACAGCTAATGCAACAGCGGGATTGCCGCAAACCTTCCCAAGTGAACAGCAGTGCATGAACAGACTTGCGGCCATTATTGGGGCTTGGAACAAGTTTGTTAATGATGCTTGGGCTAACCAAATGGCACATGGTCCTGGTGCACCTCAGCCAACGCCCCAGACATTTGACGAAGAAAATGCGGCTGGTAACTGTACTTTTCGACCCATATAAACCAAACTCGCCGGGAGGTCATTGAGAATGTGCAGCCGCTTATTTCAGCAGATAATGAATATGCGTTGTTTCGGTATGCGATGTGGTAGATTGGCTTGCTATTCTCTGGCACTGCTTACAGCGATCACGATTAATGATTGTTTCGCGAGTCCACAAGAAAGTGATGGAAAAGTAGTGAACGCAAGTGCTGAAGGACTGTTCCGGACAAAGGCTTTCCTGAGTTCACCGAATACGAACGGGCTTTCCGCATCCCTTACTTTAAGTGTTCAGAATGTATCACAGGCCACAATATTGATATTAAACGATGTATCATCCATTAATGTGTCATCTGGGACAGGAGAAGATAATCTCAACGATGTTCATTTTGATTTTGGAACCAATTCTGATGCCCGGCTTATTCAGGTTGCCAATGGTGCGAGCGTTGCGATTGGGGTATTAGTGAATGATGATATGGAAAGAATGGTGCGTCGAACTATGAAGATAAAGGCCCCAATAACATACAAGCGAATGGCAGATGATCGGGAAAGTGTAATCCTATTGACTTTCGATGTTAACGAAGGGCGCCGCGAGATGGGGGGCAGCCCCAAAAATAGAGAATAGCTAATAGTGGGATCATCAGTGCATACTTTACAATCGCATGTTCGAGCGAGTGGGTCTTAGCATGTGCATAAAACTGTCTTCCCTGATCTCCACTGAATCCCACGTCCCGTCATACCCCGTCCTTTCGTCTTCGGGTTCCCGCTTTGGAAACGCTGTCGCTGGCCTCCGCGTGAACCCGTAGCCAGCCCGGCTCGCATTTAGGAGTTTCCCTTGCCTAGCGGCATCTTTTTCCGGAAACGCTCCACTGGCCGAAAAAAGACCGCAGCGGATCAGGGTCAACCCTCAAATAACAAATAACGAGGGGGTTGATGGGGTCAGCCCCAAAAATAGAGAATAATATAAGCGTCGGGTGAACACACTCGTACAGAGGGTCACTCCGTGCATATGTGCAGAATGCATTTCGGGTTCTGCTTTCGGACAGATGTCAGGATTGACTACTGAGCGGGCCTGGTCACCGGGCCGACACGCCGGACGACATTCTTTCCTGGAAGCCTTGACGGGGCCGGCGACCTCATCCCGATTACGTTCAGTGATTCCCGAACCCCATAAGGATCCCGGCGAACAAGCCGAAGTAAAAGAAAGCGAAGAAAACGGCGGACAGGAGGCCCAGGATCAATGCCCAGGCCATCATCTGGACAAACCTTTTCAAGTGGCTGAAAAATGGACAAAGCGCCGGATCTACCGAGGTCACGCTCGACAGGGCGGT
>JAZDIW010000066.1:0-18181 GCA_043804575.1 bacterium | reverse complement strand
CGGAAAATGGCCCCGACATCAATGTACTAACTTTTTCCCTTACCTGTCCAGCCCAAGGGGTGCACTTCACACCTGAAATCTCAGCGACACTTACTTGACAATCGTACGAAAGTAGCGTATTTTATGATGTTTGGAGGGTGTGGGAACCAACATGACACAATTCGAATATACACTGACCTTCGAACCGGCAGAGGAAGGCGGCTATATTGTTCATGTTCCCGCTTTAGACGGTCTGACTACCGAAGGGGATACTCTCGAAGAAGCCAAGGCAATGGCCAAGGACGCCATCAAGGGTTATATTGGGACGCTTCAGAAGAATAATCTTCCCGTTCCAGATGACATATGTGAACCTCAACAACTAATTGAAAAATTAGCCGTTGCTTTTCAATGAGCCCGAGGTTGCCCGTCGTCATAGGAAGGAAAACTATTCAGGCTCCGAAAAATTGACTTTTTCAACTCCAGGGCCAAAGAAATAGGATTCCGACAAAGCTTTGTGAGCTTGTGTTTCTTGAACTTCCGCTTGTTCTAATACCTGGGAAATTGAAAAAGCGCACGAAAAATTCTATCTTTCTGCCTATTGACATGTGCGGAGAATAGCATTGTATTTACACTTCCGAATGATATAGAAATAACATAGAAATAAGAAAATGCCTTGCGTCGAAATATAGATGAATTAATTCGGGATTCATTAAGGTGACCAAGGAAGAGGTGTGAGAGCACAATGGCTTCTGTCTACAAGCGCAAATTGAAGGACGGAGAATTTTGGTATGCTCGATTGCGGCTCAGTTCGGGCAAGTGGATTTCTTACAATATGCGGATACCGACGACGCTGGCGGATAGTGAACGAAAAGCGCAAAGGGCGACGATTCGGATGCAGGCGGAAATTGATGCCGGAAGAGAGGATGCCCTTTTTGAAAAGAGGCCGTTGTCGAGGCGAATGTTACGATTTGGCGAAATGGCCGCGAAGTATGTTGAGGACCGATGTCGAGGTTGGAGCCCAAAAACGCGGGTGATGGTGGAACATAGTCTAAGGCTCTTCGTTGAACTTATTGGGGATTTGCCGCTGGCCGATTTAAACAGGGAAAAGTTGCTGGAATACAGAGAGAGGTTGATTGCCCGCGGGGCGCGGAGCACAATTGGCCGGCGATTTCGAGAATTGAGCCCGCACTCTGTTAATATTCATCTGCGAGATGTGGGCGCGTATTTGCGATGGATTGAGGATGGCGGCATCATTCAAAATTGGAAAGCGCCGAAGATTACAATGGTTCGGGCTCCGCTCAATGAAGGTCACCGCGACCATTTCAGCCCCGATGAGATTTATAAACTGATGGTTGCTGCGCGCGGATTTTCAAAGAAGCGCAAAACGCTTGGCTCTTTCATCGGTTTATTGCTTTTGACAGGCATGAGGCGGAACGAGGCCGCTTATCTTCAATGGGAGGCGGTGGATCTAAAGCAGGGCTGCATTTCGCTTCGTGCTCAAGAAACGAAAACGCGGCGGGGTCGCTACATTCCCATTACCGAGGAGGTTCGGGCCATCTTTGAGGAATTGGGGCCGGCGGGTCACGGAAGGGTATTCCCTGGGTTGAAACCGGAATATGTCTCGCGGATATTCCCGCGCATCTGCATTGCGGCCGGTATCCGCCGATTGAAGTTGCACAATTGCCGAGATACTTTTGCGGCGAATGCCGTTTTGGGCCGGATTCCGACGAGTATAATACAACGGATTCTCGGGCATGCCGATATTCGGTCCACGACCCGATACTATTTGGATTGGGATCTTGAAGAAATGAAATTAGCACTTAGCTCGTCAGGGGGCAATTTATTTGCTACGGCTGTGCTACGGGGTTTGAATTCGGGTTTGGAGAAAGAAACCAGAATCCAGAAAAGTCGCGTCGGATAAACATTTCGGGGCGTAGCGCAGTCCGGTAGCGCATCTGCTTTGGGAGCAGAGGGTCGCTGGTTCAAATCCAGTCGCCCCGACAAAGTGCCTTATCCCGCCTTCTAACGGCGGGTTTTTTTATTTGGCCGCATCACGCAGCCGCTGCAGCGTGGACTCCAATGCCTTGCAAGAGCGACGCAAGCGTTGCAATTGGCAAACCCCCGCAGGACTTTTGCGCGATCTCGCCGGATTCAACCCCCCGTATTATCTTAATTTCTTTGGATTTAAACTATTGTTTGGGGCGGCACAGGCCTTGCAGTCAGTGTAGGCTGCACGGCAGTATCCGCCAAGATGCCATTCAAAGGGTTAGCGATCGGATGTGTGGGTGAGCCTGAGTTTACGATGGAATTGGAGGCGCTGTGGCGGATCAAGTGCCCCGGGGGCCATTTGGCTCCGAGAGAGCACAGCCCCCGGGCCAAGCCGTGCGCCACATGGATGAGTTTCTTCTTCGTTGTTGGTTCGCGTGGTCCGGTCTTGGCGGGGAGACCGGACTTTTTTTTGCTACGGCGCGGAAAGATGGATGTTATCGTACCGCAGATGCAACTTGCGCAATTCTGACGCGTATAATCCATTGGATAGGGCAGTAGGTGAGGAACGATGGCCGTGACCAAAGATCGTGCAAGTTCAGGAGTTGTGAAGTGGTTCTCCAAGACGAAGGGGTATGGATTCGTGGTGACTCCGGATGGCCAGGAGGTCTTTGTGCATTTCTCGTCCATTAGCGGGCGAGGCTATCGCACCCTCGAAGCAGGAGACCGCGTGACCTTCGAGATTATGGAAGGGCCGAAGGGACTTCAGGCATTCCATGTCGTTGGGGAGAGAAACCCCGAGAAATAGGAAGTCTATGGGTTTCGGCTTGATATCCGTCCACGAGAAATGGGCGGATTTTTTATTCATCCTTCTCGGCTACGCACTCAGCGGGAACCTGCCCCAGTGCTGCTTTCGATTCTGTTTGCGTATTGCCGAAAAGCGGTATCAGCTGCTGGCAGCCAGCCCTTGAGCTCGTAGCGCCCAGCTTGCTGGGCTGCAAAATTGTCTATGATATTGTTGACTAATTTGGGCGTTGTTCCTCTCCTGAATCGCGATGACGCATGGCTGTCCGGAAACTCCTGCGGCATTCGGCCCAGCAAGCTGGGCGCTACGCATTCTGCCCGTCTCCCGTCATTCCCGAGATGCCGAAAACCGAAGATGACTCAACAATCAAACCCTTTACACGCAGCACCGAGACCTGTGCACAAACGGGAGCTTGACATTCGTCGCCGCGAAAGTTATATTTATGCCAATCAAGAGCGAGGGTGGAATTGGATAGGAATCATCTCGTTTTTCTCATCGGGGGATTGTTGGTGTGCGCAGGAATCATGCATGCTCGGCCCCAACCGCAGAGGCTTGGGCTGTCGCAGCCGGAGCCTGCAATCGGCTCCGTGCTTGCAACCTCTACTATCTTCTCCTTGGATGAGGATACGCTGCACAATGTGGACATTCTGAACTACGCGCTGTCTGCTCAGGTGGATCTCGTTACTCAGACGATGGACGGACACAATGCGATTCGCCTGCGCGCTTTGGATAATCCCGTTGCCGAGACATGGATGAGTTTCCATGCCATGACGATTGACTCCGTTCGGGCAGTGGGTCGCACGGTGGATTTCGTTCGCGGTGAGAATGATAGTCTGACGCTGCTGTTCGAACCGGCGATTGCCCCTCATGAGACAATGACGGTGGAGATTTTCTATCACGGGCATCCCGAACATGAACCGGGAATCAATGCGTGGGGCGGTTTCTTCTTTCGCACGAATGTTGCTTTTTCGATGGGGGACGGCCTTTCGTGCGATCCGCCAGCGATTCCGCATTATTTTATGCCGTGTTATTCGAATCCTCGCGACAAGGCGACTTTCGAGAGCTGGTGGCGTGCGACCAGCGAACGGATGGTTTCTTCCAATGGCATTCTTGCAGATACGGCGGTTCATGAAGACGGAACAACCACATGGCATTATCGGCTTGACCAGCCTGTTTCGACTTATTTGATGAGCGTGGCCATCGGCAATTATATCAACCGGATGCAGCAGGAAGAAGGGCCGCGCATCGAGTATTATGTCTATCCATCCTACGAAAGCGCCGCCCAAACTCATTTTTCCAATGTTCCGGCCTTTATGGAGGGTTTTATTGAGCGATTCGGCTCATATCCCTTTGATCGGATGTCGTATGCGATGACCTCTTTTGGAGACATGGAGCATGTGACCTGTGTTCATCACCATCAGTCAACGGTTCAAGGCAATCATGTGTATGACTGGCTCTTGGCGCACGAGATGTCGCACATGTGGTGGGGAAATTGGGTGACGCTGGGCGAATGGGAAGATTTGTGGCTGAATGAAGGTTTCGCCACCTATTGCGAGGCCCTCGCGATGGAACATTTGGATGGTCCGGAAGTCTATGATGCCTATGTTGCAGGCGAAATCATGAGTCCCTATCTGTCGTCTGGTGAGACCTTCCCGATTTATGATCCGGTCAATTACTGGTCCTATACCGTCTATCAAAAGGGCGGCGCCGTCATGCACATGTTGCGGCGACTCTTGGGGGATTCTCTTTTCTTTGCGGCATGGCGAAGCTACGGCGAGCAGTATGCTTTTCGCAATGCGGTGACAAGCGATTGGCAGTGGGAACTTGAAGAAGTCTCTGGTCAAGACCTTGATTGGTTCTTTCAACCGTGGATCTATGGTCGGGGCTATCCACGGTATTACTATTCGTATTGGGTGGATGAAGACAGTTCGAATCTTGCGTATGTTCGCATTCGGCAGGCTCAGACGACACACACTCTGTTCCGAATGCCCATCGAGCTTCGTTTCAACTATCCGGAAGGATGGGATACGACGGTAACCGTCTGGAATGACGCGGTCGCCAACCAACTCTTCTCGCTTGTTATTCCCGACACTTTTGTCTCCATGGATTTCGATCCTCACAACTGTATTCTCAAGCGTGCGTGGTATGAATCCGAGGCAAATAAGCCGCCAACGGTTGCGACGGACTTTCGTTTCTATGGTGCCTATCCCAATCCATTCAACAGCACAACGACCTTTGAATTCAACTTGCCCATTCAAGCGAACATCCGGCTGCGCATATTCGATGTGCTCGGGCGGCAAGTGAAGGCTGTTTCCGAAGGGCCGCTGCCGCCGGGTCGAGGCAGGATTTTCTGGCAGGCGGAAGGCGCCGCTTCCGGCATTTATTTTGCTGTCTTTGAGTGCGATAAGTTCACGGCGGCGACGAAGGTTGTCCTCCTGAAGTAGAATCCGCGGCTTTCTGAGTGTCCATTTCCCCGGCAATTCGGGTTTGATTCGGAGATTTTCTATGGCAAAATATGTTTACTTTTTCGGCAACGGAACGGCGGACGGCCGGGCGGACATGAAGGGTCTGCTCGGTGGAAAAGGGGCCAATCTTGCCGAAATGAACTGGCTTAAAATTCCTGTTCCGCCCGGTTTCACCATTACGACGGAAGTCTGCACCCATTACCAGAAGGAGCGCAGCTATCCCTCGGAGCTCGAGCAGGAAGTCCTGGAAAACATCGCGAGAGTCGAGAAGCTCATGGGAGCGAAGTTTGGAAGCGTGGAAAATCCGCTTCTAATTTCGATTCGCAGCGGAGCGCGCGCCTCGATGCCGGGAATGATGGACACGGTATTGAATCTCGGATTGAATGACAAAGCGGCGGCGGGGCTTATCAAGTGCTCGGGAAATGCGCGCTTTGTCTATGATTCCTATCGCCGCTTCGTCGCGATGTATGGCGATGTCGTGATGGGATTGAAACCTCAATCGAAAGATGAAGAGGATCCCTTTGAAGTTCTCCTGGAGCGCAAGAAAAAGGCTCGTGGGATTGCCTATGATGTGGACCTCACGGTGAATGACTTGAAAGAGCTCGTGGCCGATTTCAAAGCGATTATTCGCGAACAGAAAGGAAAGCCCTTTCCGGAAGACCCGATGGAGCAACTTTGGGGTGCGATTGGGGCCGTATTTGACTCGTGGCAGAATCCTCGCGCCGAAGCCTATCGGCGACTGAATCGTATCCCAGACGATTGGGGCACCGCCGTGAATGTCCAGGCGATGGTGTTCGGGAATTTGGGGGAGAATTGTGCCACGGGCGTGGCGTTCACGCGGGATCCGGCCACGGGCGAGAAATCGTTCTATGGGGAATTCTTGCTGAATGCGCAGGGGGAAGATGTGGTGGCCGGAATCCGCACACCGCAGCAGATCACACTTGCCGGTTCGCGTCGTTGGGCCCGGAGTCAGGGTGTGACCGAAGAGGAACGAAAGCGTCGGTTCACATCACTGGAAGAAATGATGCCTGGTCCTTGTCGTCAGCTTGTGGACATTGCCGAAACCTTGGAAAAGCACTTCCGCGACATGATGGACATTGAGTTCACGATTCAGGACGGGAAGCTCTGGATGCTGCAGTGTCGCGTCGGCAAGCGGACAGGCCCGGCCGCGATTCGAATGGCCGTCGAAATGGTGGACGAGGGGCTGATTTCAAAAGAGCAAGCGCTCTTGCGGGTCGAACCGGATGCGTTGAATCAGCTCTTGCGGCCCGTTTTTGATGCAAAGGCGAAGAGCGGCGCAGCTTCTTTGGCGCAGGGACTCAATGCGGGGCCGGGTGCGGCGACAGGCCGAATTGTCTTCAACGCACCGGACGCGGAGGCGTGGGCCGCGCGCGGTGAGAAGGTGATCCTTGTGCGCATCGAAACCTCACCGGAAGATATTCGAGGAATGAACGCCGCCGAGGGAATTCTAACTGCGCGCGGAGGAATGACCTCGCATGCGGCTTTGGTGGCCCGGCAGATGGGGAAAGTCTGCGTAGCCGGTTGTGGCGCTCTCGAGATTGATTATGCGAAGCGGCGAATGCAGGTGAAGGGCCGCGCGCTTTCGGAGGGCGACTGGATTTCACTGGACGGGACGACGGGGGAGATCTACGAAGGTCAAATCGCCACGCGACCCTCGGAAGTTTTGGAAGTTCTCCTCGATAAGACCTTGAAGGCGGACGACGCGCCCGATTACCAGAGGTTTGCCAAGCTCCTTGGTTGGGCGGACGAAGTGCGGCGGCTCGGAGTGCGGACGAATGCGGATCAACCGGACCAATGCGAGACGGCGATTGCTTTCGGCGCGGAAGGCATTGGCTTGTGCCGGACGGAGCACATGTTTTTTGAAGGGGATCGTATTGACGCTGTGCGCGAAATGATTATGGTGGAGAGCACGGAAGGTCGCCGCAAAGCGCTGGCGAAGCTTCTGCCGTATCAGCGGGATGATTTTGCGGGGATTTTCCGAGTGATGGCGGGCCGGCCTGTGACGATTCGCACACTGGATCCACCCTTACATGAATTTCTTCCGCACGACGAGAAGTCGCAGGCAAGTATCGCCAAGAAGCTCGGAAAATCTGTTGAGGAGGTGCGCGCACGAGTCGAGGCGCTCAAAGAAGCGAATCCGATGCTTGGCCATCGCGGGTGCCGTTTAGGAATTGTATTCCCTGAAATCACAGAAATGCAGGCACGAGCAATCTTCGAGGCGGCGTTGCAGGTGGAGAGCGAAGGGACGCGGGTGCATCCGGAAATCATGATTCCATTAGTGGGCTATGTGCGCGAGCTTGAGGAGCAGGCTCGAATTGTTCGGCGTGTGGCGCAGGAAGTGATGAAAGAAGCGGGCCGCGAAATCGGCTATCTTGTCGGCACGATGATTGAACTGCCGCGAGCGGCTCTGATGGCCGACGAGATTGCCCGCGTGGCCGAGTTCTTCAGCTTCGGAACGAATGATTTGACGCAGACAACACTCGGACTGTCCCGCGACGATTCGGGAAGTTTCCTGCCGGTCTATTTGGATAAGAAGATTGTCGCGTATGATCCCTTCCAATCTCTCGATGTGGACGGTGTGGGCCAGCTTGTTCGCATGGGCACCGAGAAAGGACGGCAGACTCGCAGCGACTTGAAAGTCGGGATTTGCGGCGAGCACGGCGGGGATCCTTATTCGGTGGAATTCTTTCACCGAGCGGGGCTTGACTATGTTTCGTGCAGTCCGTTTCGCGTTCCGATTGCGAGGCTGGCGGCGGCGCGGGCAGTTCTGCGCGAGCGACAAAAATCCTAATGAATCCGTAGGGGCATGGCGCGCCGTGCCCGTATGAACTAATCAAAAATCCGGAGCGTCTGCTCCGGATTTTTCATTTCAATTCGGTGTGCCCCTACTCCGAATGCTTGAATCTGCGTCGCACGGAGAAGATGAACAGGGTGATGAGGGCGGCCGTGAGCACGGTCTGCACCAAGGCCACAACGGAGAGAGCGAAACGGATATAGACATTCAAGACCGTCCAGTCCACCTCACTCGAAAACCAATGGCGGTCAAGGCTGGCCACGCGCAAAGCGGCAATCGCGCCCTTGAAGAGGACGGTGCCGACGCCGCTTAAGGACCATGCGAACTCGCGACCATAGAGCAGCAGGGCATAGATCAGCGCTGACACCAAGAGGACGCACAGCAGACGATAGGCGGGCCGCCAGATGCTGCCGCTGAAATCGGACGCCCACTTATAGGCTCCGAGCAAGAAGCAGTTGCGCCAATCTTTCTTGGCTTTGGCGGCTTCCAAACGCGCTTCAAATATCCCTCGCTCAAAGTCGTTGGCCGCCGGATGGTCAAGGTCTTTGCGGAAGCGGTCGGCGAGCTGCTGATAGGTCACGGCGATTTCGTTCCAACTCGGCTTGTCATCGCCGAACACAGTGGGATCGTTGCGCAGAAAGTGCTCGTCGGCCACGATGCGGCGGCGACCTATCTCCTTCCACGTGCAGTTGTAGAACTCGATTTGTCGGCAGTCGGTGCCCTCCAGCAGCACGCGTTCCATCTTGGTATCATGAATAAGCAGCTTGCAGTCTTCCTGCAAGACATTTCCTCGCAGATTCAGCAGCGGCTCTGTAACGCCCTTCGTCACGAATTTCAGGTCCTTTAAGAGCAGCCGGCCCCGCCTTTCTTTCACATATCCCACACCCGGCCAAGTGAGCCACACATCGCCCCCGACAGTCACATTCGTAAAATTTCCCAAAATAGCGAAACAAGTGTAGGACATATCCAAACCTGAACAGAAAGTGGCACCGTCGAAGTCGGCGTATCCCTGAAGTATGGCGCTTTCGAAGTGAGCGTCTCCCGAAAAAATGGCGCTTCGGAAGTCAGTGTCTCCCGAAAGCGTAGAGTTTCGGAAGTCGGCATATCGCGAAAACGTAGCGGTAATGAAGATGGTGTTTCCCGAAAACGTGGCCCTGCGGAAGGTAGCATTTCCAGAAAAAGTAGCGCTACGAAAGTCAGCCGTTCCCGAAAAAGTACCACCTCCGAAATCGGCGTCTCCCGAAAGGGTGGCACTGGTGAAGTCGGCGTCTCCCGAAAAGGTGGCGTTCGAAAAATTGGCCAGAACGGGAAAGACGGCACGGCGAAAGAGGTTGTTCCGCTTCTCATTATCCACGAACACGCAACCCCGAAGATCCCACACCGTCGCATTTTTCTTCCTCCACCATCGGATCTGATGCGCCAGCGCATTGCGGAACTTTTGCGGGTCCTTCTTCTTGCAGTGGAAGATGCACTTGCCCTCAACCGTGTTGAGAATCAGGCGCGTGCAGCCTTCGTAAGTGCAATAGACTGAGGTCATGGTGTGAGGGTTTGCCCAGCAAGCTGGGCGCTACGGGATATGGGCGCGCAAGCCGCGCGCAATTATTTCGATGAAGGTCCGAGGTTCTTACCTCGGATTTCTATTTTGCTGAATCTGGAACTAAGGGGCGCCCTTTTTGAGGCAACAGAAGGCATTTCAGAAATCGGCGGATGAGCAGCGTTGGGATTTCCTTCTGCTTTGTGATGCCAAAATGTGACAACACGATTTTGCCGCCGGCGGTTTGATCATGACCACCGGCGGTTCCCAATCCTTCGGCCAGGCAAATTGCCAGTCCTCCGGCGTTGGATTCGGGGTCAATCGAGCGCAGAGAAAAATAGAGGATCCCGCGGCGCTCTCCGAGGCTTAGTGTCCACGCGATTCCTTCGAGACGAAGCAGCGTCTCTGCCGCTTCGGGCACAATTTCGGGTGTCGGCACGCGGCCCATCGGCAGCACGAGAGCCTGCCCATAAATCCGAGCGCGCCTTACGGCTCTGCCGATAGCGATAAAAAAGCTTGCAGGCCGTTTCGCATTCAGAATCGTGGCGAGAGTGCTGTAATCCATTTTGGGGAAGAGGTCGAGGTAGGCTCGTTTGTCCGCCTCGGCAGTCTCTCTGCCCAATTCCATCGTTTCGGTCCGAATGGCATAGTGCAGAGCGCTTGCGAGTTTGGCATCCATAGGAATGCCCGCGGCGGTGAGATACTCCCAGAGAATGGTTCCGGTCGCTCCATAGCCTTGCCGTATGTCCAGAAAAGGAAATGAGAGTCGCTTCGGTGAGAGATGATGGTCAATCACGCCGACTATATGATCCTGAGGCAGCAGACAGTTGTTTCCGAAGGCAGGCTGGGTATCCACGACGAGCAGAGCGTAGGGCAGGGGCTGCTCATTTCGCGGAGTCTCGAGATGCACCAGCGGAATTCCCAGTGTTTTGACGAGGGCCACATTTTCCGCCCGCCCCAGAACGCCGGAGTAGAGGAGTTTCGACGAAATCCTGTTCGCTTTCAATAGGCGCGAGAGCGCCCAGGCGCTGGCCAAGGAATCCGGGTCGGGATTGTCGTGGGAGATGATCGCAAGATGTTTTTCGCCTCGGCAAAGCCGGATCAGTCTTTCGATTTTTCTCTGATTGAGTTTCTTGTTCATTCTCAAGACTCAGACGCAGGATCAATTTGGCTCAAGCCCTTCGATGACCTTCACCGCCATCTCAAATTTGTTGAAAGGCGGCATGAGGTAGACTCCTTGCACCATGGGACGGGCAATCTTCAGAAATTCGCGGGCGATTTCAATTCCGACTTCTGCGCCGCGCTCGCCGGCATCGTGCATTCGCTGACGCACAGACTCAGGGATCGTGATATCGGGAATTTCGTTGTGAAGAAATTCCGCGTGCCTTGCGCTTCGCAGTGGGAGAATGCCTGCAAAAATGGGGAGCCGCAGAGGTTCGGCTTGCTGCAAGAAGGCCTCGAGAGTGCGCGCATCGAAGAGAGGCTGCGTGAAGGCGAAGCAAGCTCCGGCTTCGACCTTTTTCTCCAAGCGGGTCCATTCCTCTTTCATATCCAGGGCTGTCGGATTGACGGCCACCCCGAAGAAAAAACTTGTGGGCTCGGCAAGAGGCCTGCCGGTTAGGTCAACGCCCTCGTTCAAGCGAGAGATGAGATGAGCCAGCCCTATGGAATCCAACTCAAAGACGGCTTTGGCGAAAGGATAATCGCCGACCGAAGGGGGATCTCCGGTCACTGCCAGGATATTGCAGAGACCCAGCGCGTGAGCCCCTAAAAGCTCCGATTGCAGTGCCAGGGCGTTTCGATCACGACAGCTCATGTGCAGCAAGACCTCGACGCCGGCTTCCTGACGAATCAGGTAGGCCATGGCCAGGGCGCTCATGCGAGCCCGCGCCAGAGGGCTGTCGGCGACATTGATGAGATCAATTCCGCTCGCCTTCAAGTAAGTTGCGGAGCGAATGAAAGGCTCGGCGTCCGCACTGCGAGGCGGGTCAATTTCGACCGAAATCATGAAGCGTTTGCCGAGATTTTCTCGAAACGGAGAAGTGATGCGCGGTGGCACAGCCGCTTTTACGGGCGCCTCCTCAACAAGCTCGCGCACAAGGATAGGACTGGGACGACTTCGTTTACGCGAACCGATGGCATGCGCTACGGTGGCTATGTGTTCGGGAGTTGTTCCGCAGCAGCCGCCGATGAGTCCCACGCCGCGCTCGGCAAACTTGACGGCATAATCGGCAAAGTATTGCGGAGAGGCCAGGTAAATATAGCGTCCGCCGATAATGCGCGGCAGCCCCGCATTGGGTTGAGCGGACAGAATGACTTCCTCGCTTGCGGGAAAGCGCTCCACAACCTCCATCACGCCGTGTGGCCCCACGCTGCAGTTGATTCCAATGACATCGGCACCCCACTGGCGCAGCGCCTGATAGACTTCCGCGGGTTTGTCGCCGACGATCGTCTTTGCCTCTTCCGTGAAGGTCATTTGGGCGATAATCGGAAGATCACAGAGTTCGCGAGCAGCGGCCATCGCTTCGTGGATCTCTTGAAGAGATGAGAAGGTCTCGAAAATCAGGAGGTCAACGCCTCCTTCGACAAGGCCGGTGATCTGAATGCGAAAGGCTTCTCTCGCGTCTGACAGAGACAGCGTGCCAATCGGCTCCAGTTGTTTGCTGAGTGGCCCGACCGCTCCGGCGACGAAGACTTTGGCTGTGGCGGCCTTGCGCGCAATGCGAGCGCCCGCTCGATTGATTTCCTTGGCGCGTTTTTCCAGGCCATGTTCCGCCAGGCGAATGGGATTGGCGCCGAAGGTATTCGTCTCGATGACATCCGCTCCGGCGCCGATGTATTCGCGATGCAGTATTTCGACCGCGAAGGGTTGGGTTTCGCAGAGCTCGTCGAAGCAGGAGCGATAGGAATGCCCGCGCGCATAGAGCATCGTGCCCATGGCGCCGTCGCAAATCAGCACGCGCTGCCGAATGAGTTCGAGAAATTCCTTTCCTCGGGGTTGGGACATTCTTCAAAATCCGTCAATCGAGTTTGAGTTCTTCTCGCAGTTCTCGGACCGCTTCCACGATGACTTTGAGCTTCTCGCGAGCCTCATCCCATGTTCGTGTTTTCAGTCCGCAGTCGGGGTCCACATAGATTTTCTCCGGCGGGATAAGCTCCATGGCCTGGCGAATGCGATTCTTCACTTCGTCTTTCTTTTCGATGAGGTGGCTGTGACTGTCCACGACGCCCAGGCCGATTTCCTTCGTGAATTTGTGCTTTTGAAAAAGCCTGAGCATGTCCATCTGGGAATTGGCCATTTCGAGGTCGAGTTGATCTACAGGCAGATCCAGAAGCCTTGGGTAGATTCTTGTGAAGTCGCCATAGCAGATATGCGTGTAGAAATGAGCATTCAATCCTTTGACGACTTTCCCAAAGGATTCGATCGCCAATTCGAGCTCTTCGGTTCGGACGGAGATGGCGGGTTCGTCAATCTGAATTTCGGTTGCTCCGGCGTCGATAAGGGCTTTGACTTCCTCTCGCAAGGCCAGCGCGAGCGCTCGTGCCAATTCGGAGCGCGTGGCATAGAATTCGTTGAAAGACCAATCCATCATCGTGTAGGGACCGGTTAGGATGGCCTTCAGCGGTTTCGCGGTCAATCCTCTGGCGAATTTCCACCAGTCCACGGTGATGGGGGCTTTGAACTTCACTTCGGAGACACAGACGGGTTTGCGATAATAGCGGTTTCCATAGGAGCGCACGAGCCCCGAAATCTCGAATCCGGCCAGATTTTCCGCGAAATAGGTGGCCATGTCCCCGCGATACATTTCTCCATCTACGAGGACATCGATGCCCAAATCCTTCTGGAGAGTGATCGCTTCACGCGTGGCTTTTTTTGTCAGGGTCTCCAATTCATCGGCGGACATTTCACCGCGTTCGTGCGCGCTGCGAGCTCTTTTCAAATAGGCGGGTTTCGGGAGACTCCCAACGCTTGTGGTTCGAAGGCATCGACTCAAAGGCTCTTCTCCTTCTGGAATGGTGCATGTCTATCGGACTCTGTGGCGACGGGATTCGACGCATGGCAGCAAGCCAAGGTTTCGTCGAGAATTCGATAGTGTTCCCCTTTCTGTCTCTGAAGGAAGTGAAGCAATTTCTCGACGAGCTCTCCATGAGATCTTTTCGCTTCTCGGGTATAGGCAGCCCAGCTTCTCTCTTCAAATCGAAGAGCCCAGAGGTAGGTGCGGAAGAGAGTGCCGTGATTGCTCTCGACATCGTCGGGTCGGGGCTGTCGCGTTTTTGTCAGAATCTGTTTCACAAGGGCGGAAACGGGCGAAAAGGTGGGGAATCGTATTTTCGGAATCAAACCGCCGTTGCCGGTTTGGAGCGCTGCATGCACTTTCCGAATCGTCTCAAGATATTTCTTCTGTCGAAGAGCGAGCGTGTGGAATGTCACTTTGCCAAGTGGATTTCCTATGGCAGTTGCTCGCTTCTGATATTCGTTCTCGCCCCGTTTTTCGCTCTTCCAGGCGGCCTCCAAGGCTTTCTGCGCTTCTCTTGTCATGTAGCCGATTGGAATTCCTTGGCGAATGCGACCATGCCTTTGAGCTTTTCCTCAGCGCGCTCTCGAGGCAAATATTCCAGGTTGGCCGAAGGACTGAGCATCAAGCGGTCATGTCCATAAGCTGTCAGCAGCTTCTCGATTTTGGGCCGCAGAGATTTCCAATCCTCCGCTCGCGTGTTGCGTGCGTCAACAATGCCCAAGCATAGGCCGCCCTGCCATCCATTCAGTGTTTTCCAGGTGGCGGAATTCGTGACGAGGTCCACGCCAAGCCACGCAATGGGCAGAGTAGTCAAGGCTGTCCATAGAGGCGTCACATCCGCAAAATAGGTCTGCAAGACAACGGGAGCTTTGATTCCCGAAACGAGTGTGCGGATAGCTTCTTGAAAGAGTCCAACCTCTTGCGGGTAGCGCAGAATGGCGGGTTCATCCATTTGTATCATTTCCGCGCCCGCTGCCTCGAGTGCCAACACTTCCTCGCGCAGCGCTCGTGCCAGATCCAAAACGAAATCGGCGAACTTCTCGTAGTGTCGGTTTTCGCTCAAACGCGCGAGGGTATGGGGGCCGGTCACCAAAGGCTTTACAGGCTTCTCGCTTTTTCCTTTTGCGAATTGGAAGCTCGCCACCGTGATAGGCTCGCGAAAGCGAATCGGAGCCACAGCAATGGGCTGACGATAGTAGGTATTCGTGTCGAAGTAGCGAATGAGACCGCCCAGCTTGAATCCCTCCAACCCTTTGGCAAAGGGAGTCTGAGCGTCTTCCCATCGTATCATACCGTCGTTGATGATATCGAGGCCGGTGCCGATAAGCTCCTGAATGACCTCGACCGTAACCTCATTCTCGATTTCTTTCAGCTCTTCGGAAGTGATTTTCCCCTCTTGGAAGTGCGTCATCGCCATCCGATGTTTCGCCGGTCGCGGACGATTGGGTATCTTGGGATAACTGCCGACGACCGTTGTCCGTAATGTCGCCATTCTTGATCTCGATTTTTGCTCTGTTTCTGATTTCGATTCAGTGGAGGAAAACTTCTTCTCCCATGATGAAATCCCTTTCGGACTTAGTTACTTTCGCAGCAGCGCGGTAAGGATCATGTTCAAAAAAGAGGATCCAGCCCTCGGCGTGAGCTTGGGGCAAAACGCGCTTTTTCTCCTCGAGTGTCGTCATGGGAAAGAGGTCATACGCCATAATATAGGGAAGAGGAATATGACTTGCGGTGGGAATGAGATCCGCGCAGTAGAGCAGAGTCCGGGAATCGTCGGCGACTTTCACAAGTTGTTGTCCGGGCGTGTGGCCTCCGACGACGAGAATCTCGACACCCGGATAGAGCTCGATTGGCCCATCAAGCAGCTCAAGTTGACCCGCCGCTTTCATGGGCTCAAAATTCTCCGGAAAGTAGCTGGCACGATCCCTTTCGTTGCGCGTCAGAGCATGTTTATACTGCTGTCTCTGCACATAGTATCGAGCCCGTGGAAAAGTGGGCACGATGTCACCGCCTTGGCGCCGCGTGCTTCCTCCGCAATGGTCGAAATGAAGATGGGTCAAGATGACATCCGTAATATCTTCGGGTTTCCATCCCGCCTCGGAAAGCGATTTCTTCAGTGAGGCTTGCGAATGTTCAATGTGAAAGATCCGAGCGAACTTCTCGTCTTGCTTGTCTCCGACACCTGTATCCACCAGGATTCGACGGGCGCCGCTCTGAAGGAGCAGAGCTCGCATGGTCATTTGGATGCGGTTCTTCTCGTCGGGGGGATTGGTCTTTTCCCAGAGCACTCGCGGCACCACGCCGAACATCGCCCCGCCATCGAGTCGAAAAAATCCCGTGATAAGGGATTTGAGAGCATAGTCTCCGATGATCATGGCTCTCTAAAAGGGCTAAGACGCCTGCGCATTCCGGAATTCGACGGATTTTTCATTCTCATTGTGCTGTGCAAGGGAGGTCGAGATCAACTCAGCAATGTCTTTGACCGCGATAGATTCATTATTCAAGTCGCGCAGACCGTCTCGAAGCATCAGTTGACAAAAGGGGCAGGCCGTACCGACGGAGGACGCTCCGGTTTTTAGAAGTTCCTTCACGCGACGATGGTTGATTCTCTCCCCGGCAGTTTCCTCCGTGAAGAGCAATCCGCCGCCGGCTCCACAACAAAAAGAGCGCTCGCGGCGGTGTTTCGGTTCCACGAGAGTTGCGCCTGCTTCTGAAATAAGCTCGCGCGGGTATCGGGCATGGGCAGTGCCGATATAGCGACTCAGATAGCAGGCATCGTGGTAAACTACGCTGTCCATTGGAATCTTCGAGAGCTTCAGTTTGCCGGCGCGAAGCAGACGAGAGATGTATTCGGAATGGTGAACCACCGGGATTTGAGGATTCAAACCCAGTTCACGGTATTCCTGCAAGGTTCGCAAACAATGGGGACAGGTTGTTACGATGAGTTTCGGTTTGGCGGAGTTCAAGATTTCGATATTGTGCTCGGCGAGCATTTGGAAGACGAGTTCATTGCCGGCGCGTCGCGCCGCGTCTCCGGTGCATTTCTCATTTCGTAGAATTCCCCATTGGACGCCTGCCTCGGTCAGAATTTTCGCCATCGCCAAGGCGACTTTCTGATAGTAGAAGTCGTAGCGGCCCATGCAACCCAGCCAATAGAGCACCTCATGGTCTTTGAAGATCGGAAAATGATTGCTCTGGATGAACTCTTCGGCTTGGTCGGCGGGATATTTCCAGGGATTGCCCGATTTCTCGAGATTGTCGAAAAGAGGTCGCAGCGTAGCAGGGAATTCGGCCGCGGCAACTCGCGCGCGGCGCATCTCGATGATGGGAATGACCTGGTCAATTCCCACGGGACACTGATAGGTGCACGCGCCGCAGGTCGTGCATTGCCAGAGAATCTCCTCTTGGACAGTGGTTCCCACGGCGACTTCATCGAGATTCCGAAGGAATCCGGCGCGCAGGTCGAGCATGAGTTGTTTTGGACTGAGCAGCTTGTCGGTTTGACTTGCAGGGCAATGGTCGAAGCAGCGTCCACACTCGACGCAAGTAAAGGCCCCCAAAATCGTGTGTGCGCCGAAATCCGAGAGCTTCTCGGCGCCAAATTCCTCTTTTTCAAAATCGAGCGGACGAATCCGCGCCAATTCAAAGTCTTTCAGAAAGGTGGTGACAGGGCTCAGAACCAGATGCAAGTGCTTGCTGTGCGGAATCAGAATGAGAAAGGCCAAGATGGTCGCCGAGTGAATCCACCAATTGATGTGCTGAGCCGTTGGCGTGTCCAAAAGGTCGAAGTAGCTCAGAAGGTAGGTGATCATCAAAACTTCGATGAAGAGGGCAACAGCGGCGGAACTCCAGGAGAGCTTACCCAAAGCCTTGGGTCGAAAGACAAACCGACGGAAGGCCAGCGCCGTGATGCCGATGATGACCAGCATGGCAAAGAGAGCGACGATGGCTCCATAGACACGATGAAAAGCGCCTTCTCCAAGTGGATGCCAGCCATAGGCGGTAGAGAAATGATGAAAGGTTTCCAAGAGAAAGAAAAGGAAACCCCAGAAGACGAAGGAGTGCATCAAACCCGCGAAGGGGCGTTCTCGGGTGACTTTCCACTGAAAGCAGACTTCCTTTACGAAGCGAAGCCATCGCTCTCCGATTCGGTCGAGGTGAAAGCCTTGTCGCCCTCGCATCACCAGGCGGAGTCGTTTCCAAACCGGCTGAGCAAACAGATAAAAGGAGGCGACAATGAGGATGGTGAGAAGTAGTTGTTCCATCATAGAGAAAATAATTAGAAGTTCATTGCCAGATGCACAAGGGTGCGGACGCCTGCACCTGATGCAACCTTTTTCGGCAGAATATTGGATGCTTTTGCATCAATGGCCGTTCCGGCAATATCCAAGTGAACCCAAGGGATTTTGTCGACGAATTCTTGCAGGAAAGCCGCCGCCGTGCAGGCACCGCCCCATCGTCCCGCCGCGTTTTTGATGTCGGCCACATCGCTCTGGATGTCATCCGTAAAATCCTTGTAAAGGGGCAGTTGCCATAGTCTCTCTCCAGCTTTCTCGCTCGCTCGCTCGACAAGTTTGC
>JAZDIW010000065.1:0-3236 GCA_043804575.1 bacterium | reverse complement strand
TCGGCTTTTTGCTGCGCAAGCCGTCGCTCCTCAGCGCGTCGCGGACAAAGATCGCGCACCACGCAACAGCTATTCCCGCAAGCATCGCGATTATTGCGATTGGTGGAGGGCCATAGTTCGGACCGCCCATTCCGAATCTGTAAAACAGCGGTGACACTACGAGGAAAGCGAGCAGTGAGACTGAAAGACCGATTAGTGCTCCCGGCAGCATTTTGAGTTTTGGCGGAAGCCTAGCAAGCGCGACTTTGGAAGTTATTCCCACGATGAGAAGCAGGATGCCGATTGCCGGAAGATAGAACATGAACGCAGTCAATAACGGAACCGATGCGAGCTCGCCTGTTCCGAGCTGGTAGTTCATGAATGCGACGTATAAACCAAGAATCCAAATCAATACCAGCAAAACAATCAGCACGTTGGTCCTATCCATTCAGTTCACCTCACATCATACAGTTTGCTCAACAAGCGAAGTCAGCACCTTCTCCTTTTCGCTTCCGCTGCTCTTCCTCTTTATCGTCACTGGCCCTATCTCGTTCAAGCTCTTCGGATGCGTCCCGCCACAAGGGAGCTCTATCTCCCCAGCCTTCCAGTGCCACCAGCCTGGCTTGTTTGGGTCCTCCCACCTCTCTATCACATAGCCCTTGGAAATGAACTCATTCACGAGTTTCTCAACCTGCTTCAGCTTCTCTGGCTCCAAAGCATTTGGATATTCATATGTGCTGCTATCGTGCTTCTCGTTCACCTGTGTTCCCACGAGCTTCAATTTTCCGAATACTTCGAACAGGTAATGCTCCATGACGTGGGACGCGGCGTGGAGCTTCATTATCTTGTAGCGCCTTTCCCAGTCAATTTTCCCGACTACCCTATCGCCCTCCTTGAAATCCGGCTGCCCTTCGACGAAGTGGAGGATGTTCTCCTTATTCGCATCGTACTTCGTGCCAACGACCTTCGCCTGGTTGAGATAGCCGGTATCACCCACCTGCCCGCCGCTCTCAGGGTAGAAATAGGTTTTGTCCAGGATTATCTTGTCAGCGTCTATCTTCTGCACTAGCGCCTCGAACTCTTTTACGTAAGGTTCTTTCGTAGCAAGTTTTTCTGGCATGCGGTTCACTCTTCCAGCCTTTGCTTCTTTTGCATGCCGAACATCCTGATTATCTCCGCAACGCTTGTCGCGTCCTCCGCCTTCTTGTCGCTGCGGATTCCTGCGGTGAGGCGCGGGAAGCGAAGCGCATAGCCGCTCTCCGTCTTCGTCTTCCCGCAGGTGTGCGTGGGCGAGCGTGTGATTTCATCGGCAGTAAGCGTCACGACATATTTCGGCTCCACCCAAACATCCGGCTTTATTTCCGCGTCAAGCAGCGCCGGTTTCTCCTTCAGCTTAATCTTGTCCAGCATTTTTTTCGGCTCAACCATCTGCTCTTCGGTGAAGCCGCTGCCAACCTTTGTCAGGGTCTTGAACCTTTCCTCGTTCTCGTCGTAAACAGCACCAAGGAATCCGCCGAAGCCAAATTCCGCGCGCGCGCCGCGGCCAGCATAATATCCGACAACCGCCACGTCAACCGTGTCCGCCAGCTCGCCCTTGTAGCTGCGCTTCAGTTTTATCCAAGCGAACTTTCGCGCGCCCGCAACATATTCTGCATTTAAATCTTTTGCGATTATCCCCTCAAGCCCTTTCTCCACGCATTCATCAAAATATTTCTGCAGCTCCTTTGCGTCATCAGTCACAATCGTGTCCGAGGGCAGAATCCGCTCGCCCTTTGAAATCATCTTTTCAAGCAGTTTCCTTCTCTCCGAGTACGCAATCTTCGTGCAATCTTTTCCGTCCTCATAGAGCAAATCAAACGCAAACAGTTTCAGGGGGTAGTCCTCAGCCATCTTCGCAACGCCGTATTTCCTTTTCCTCTGCATGGTCATCTGGAACGAGTAGAATTCGCCGGTCTCCTCGTTGAACGCAAGCGCCTCGCCTTCAAATATCGCGTCCGTCGCCTTGACCTGCGCTTTGATTCCCTCGACTATCTCAGGAAACATGGGCGTCATTTTCTCCTGCCTTCGCGAATAAATCTCAATCTCATTGCCCTTCTTGTGCACCTGGAGCCTCAGCCCATCATATTTCGCTTCCACCGCACATTTGCCGAGTTTTTCAATTATCTCATCTGCCGAGGGAAGCCGCTCAGCAAGCGCCGGGCGTATCGGGTGGAAGAGCTTGACGTCGAATTTTTTAATCCCGTCAAGGCCTTTCTCGTAATAGGTTTTCGCAACAAGCCCCAGGTCAGAGCACATGTTGTACGCGTGCTCCAAATCATTTTTCGCCGAGCGGTCGCCCTGCTTCGCAATGCTCAATGCCTCAAGAATCGTCGAGTCGCCCGCACCCAGCCGCAATTTGCCGATTGGGAAGCGGATGATGTATTTCGCCTCAAGCGGAGTGGCGTTGTTCAGCAGTTCCGCAAGGCTTGCGATTTTCCTGTCCTGTGCGCCTGCGCCGGAAACCGCCGCAATCCTGCGGAACGAGTCAAACACTTTTGCAACCGAGAGCTCCTCGTAATGCAGCGACTGCTGCCTTTTTCCGCCAATCATCTCACTCGCAGTGTCGCCCAAATCCCCGCTCTTCTTGTAATGCTTCTCAACCGCCTTCAGCTCGTAGCCGGTTGCAATTGAAATGGCCTGCATGACGTATTTCTCGCCCATCCCGACCTCCAGGCCCTCAAATGGCGGGGCAACAACGCCCTGCGACAAATAGATTATCCTGTCAATGTCAGAAGGGGACGCCTGCTTGAACGCTGCTGCGAGCAGCTCCATCATCACAAGCCGCCCGCTTGTCGCCTCAATCTTCTCGTATGCCTCGGCAAGCTCGCGAAACCTCATGGGAAGAAAATTGCAAATGGTTATTTAAGAAACCGATGGCAAACGCCTACCCATGGGGCTTGCTGAAAGGGATGCGAACGTGCTGGTGCGCGGGGACGCAATCGTCCCAATCGAGATGAAAAGCGCCGATGGCGTCATGCTGAAAGGGGCTGACGGCAGGAGCTACATAGACTTTCTCTCCGGCTGGTGCGTGGTGAACGCGGGCTGGGGAAGGAAGGAGATAATGGACGTCCTGCACAAGTTCAGCGAGCCTGCATACACCTACCCGACGATGTTCTACGAGGGCTGGGCCGAGCTCGCGGAACTGCTCGCCGGCATCACGCCCGTGAGGGATGCCAGGTGCCTTCGCGCGACCGGGGGAAGCGAGGCCGTGGAGATGG
>JAZDIW010000064.1:0-7850 GCA_043804575.1 bacterium | reverse complement strand
ACTCGGGGTTTGGTTGAACTGCGGCACGCCCCAAAGCTGCAGAAGTTGCCGAAGAGCGTCAACCTTGGCAATTCGCGAAAGTCGGGCGCTAACCGGATTACTCCTCGTGGAATTTGTCCATGAAGTCTTTCAGAGAGGATTTTCCGGCGACCGCGACAAACACGATGGCAAGCGCGCCGAGCACCGCCATGAGAACGGCAAATCCGATGATAACCACTTCCCGGGCAATGTCCAGTTGCGTCAGCGCCATCGCCGAGAAAAACAGCATCAAGACAAATTTGGCAAAACGGGAGATCAGCCGCACCCGCGGGAGTCCTTCCTTGGTCAAGTTCCGGTAGATGGCCACAGAAACCCAGTTTGAAATCACCCAGCCGATTCCGAAAATCAGCAGCGCGGTGACCAATTTCGGAATGAAAAGAACACTCTTTTCGAGGAGATTGGATAGTACGGTCAGTTGCATGGACACCAAGGCCGCTTGTACGAAGACCAGAAAAACGACCACAAAGACCACATTTCCAATCGTGTTGAACATGGCATAGCGGATGTCGGCCTTGGAAAAATCCTTTCCCCAGCGGAATCGGCGTGCCAGCCGTTCCATGTGAAAAATGGCACAAAGCCGCACCACGAGCCGCTTGGCAAACCATCCAAGCAGCCAACCCACGCCCAGCAGCACCAGAGCGCCCAAGAGTTTTGGCAGATAGGACACGATGTCCTGACTAAAGGTGTCAAAAAGGCTGCGCACCGAACTATCCATGGGATTCTTCGACCTCCTTTTCCAGTGGTTGGAACAAGGTTGCCCAGAAGGATTCTTTCTCTTCGTATTCGGTAACCCACAACACCGGACAGTCCACTCCCACCGTGATTTCCTGTCCCAGCGAGCCTCCGAAAAGCAGCTTGATCACATCGCCCCGCCTGCCGCCCATGACAACCAGGTCAGCCTTTCGGGCTTTCTGAATTACCCCCATTAGAATGTCATTATCATGCACAACTTCGAGATCCGCTTTAAGGCTATTGGCTGCCATGAGTTCGCGAATCCTGCGGATCTGCCCCTCGCGGTGGTCGGGAGGCACATCGGGCTCGAAAACGACGGCTACGCGCGCTTGGCAATGGAAGTAGTTGACAAGCGCGGGTGTGATCTCCACCGCCAATTGCGTATGAATATCCGCGCCAAAAGGCAAGAGCAGGCGGCGGATTCCTTCCTTGGGCAGGACGCCATGCAGGACGGCCACTTCACAAGGGGATTGCTGAATGACGCTGTCAATCACCGACGAGAAGAAACGCTTCAGAAAGGAGAGCTGTTTCTGCCGGGCCAGAACAATGAAATTGCAGCCTTCCTCTTCCGCCGTTTCCACGATTCCCTGCGAGATGCGGTGCGAGACTCGAACGATGGTGCGAACGCGATATCCCGCTTCCGCCACTGGATCCGCGACCTCGTGCAGCAGCTCCGTTGCCCGCGTTTGTTCTTCGATACTTGCTTTCAGCGGTCTCCCCTCCGGCACCTCAATCACATGCAGAAACACGATCTCGCTGTTGCTCCTGTGGGCAACGGCCATGGCGATGTGGTTCAGGCCGATGGCGTAATCGCTTTTGGAAAGCGCTACCAAAATTCGGTACTGTTTACTTTCAAGCCGCTGGAGCGTGCGCACCTTTTGTGCGTATTTGATTTCGCGCTTGGAAGCATAGAACCGGTAGATGAGCAGTCCCGCTCCAATCCACGCCGCCGTGACCACCCATGCGATCGGGCTGTATTGAACCATGTAACCCGCCAGGAGAAGAAGCATTAAAATTCCCGCAATCGTGAGAACAGGGAACAGCGGAGCGGTGAATCCACGGTCAAGATCCGGGCGCTTTTTCCTCAGACGAATCATCGCTATATTCACCTGCAGGAAGAGCAGCAAGAACATGATGCTTGCCGCGCTGGCCACATCTTCGATCGGCAGCGACACAGCCATCAACACAATAATCAATAGGGAAATCACAATCGCCCAGTGCGGCGTGGCGTTCTTGCGGTGAACCTTGCTGAAAAACGATGGGAAGTTGCGGTCGCGGCCCATGGCAAACGCCACCCGTGAGGAGGAGAAGACCGTCGCGTTCAAAGCCGAAATCGTGGAAATCAGTCCCCCGAAGAGCAGCATGATTCCGCCGCCTATGAAGAAATTCCTGGCCACTTCCACGAGAGCCGTCTCTTTATATTTCGCCATAAAATCCCAAGGAGTCAAGTTTTCCGGCTGGACCGCCACGAGGGATGTGACGGCAATCAGTATGTAAATCGGAATGACGATGAGCAGCGAGAGAAAGACGGCCCGCGGAATGTTCTTCTTGGGATTGCGAATTTCCTCCGAGCATTGGGCGATTACCTCGTAGCCTTCGAAGGCGATAAAGGTCAGCCCCATCGCCGAAAAGACACCGCCCCAACCCTTTGCCATGAATGGGGTCAGCGCCGAAGTCCAGTCTGGTCGGTTAAAAAGCACGTGGAGCCCGAACGCGACAAAGACGCCCAAGATGAAAATCTTGGTCATCGTGACGATGTTTCCCAGCTTTCCCGTCTCCGAGGCTCCCCGGAAATTGACATAGGCGATGAACAGAGAAACGGCGATGGCCAGCAGTTTCGCAGGTGAGAGGAATCCCCACTGGGGCAAAGAAGTCCCCAGCTCCAGCATGACCTCATCGAAATAGGCACCGAAACCGAGGGCATAGACGCTGCAGGCAACGGCGTGTGCGAACCAACTCATCCATCCCGCGAGGAACCCGTTCCATTTCGGCAAGCCTTCTTTGACCCACAGATACCCTCCGCCGGCATCATGGAAGCAGGAGCCCAATTCGGCATACGACATGGCCGTTAAGAATGCCACAATCCCGCTGAGGATAAATGCCAGAATCAGAGCCGGACCCGCTACCCCTGCGGCAATTCCCGTCAGAACGAAGATTCCCGCGCCAATCATCGCGCCCACCCCAATCAGGGTGGCGTCGAGCAGCGTCATTTCTCGGCTGAGACGAACCTCTGTCTCAAACTTCTTCACGACTTAGGCCCCTACGATATGGGGAACAGGATGTTCACTCAAAAGAACGGATGCCCCTATAATATAGGAATTCCATCGCATGATACAAAATATGACAAGGCATCTCCAGACAAGAAGGCAAAGCGCGGAGCAAGTCCGAACCCGCAGAAGAATCGTCCAACGTCAAGCCGAGTCAGCAGGTCAGCGACTACGGCTGGGTCACCGGCTGTTTGGAGGCCGTATTGGTCACGCTCACTCTGAACGACGGGGAAACATACTCCTTTCCCACATAGTCCAGCGGAATCGCAATCGGGTTTCCATCGCGCAGAGAGGAGTAATGCGGGGACGTAATCTCTACGCCTGCTTCATTGAACCTGTCTTGGATGTTCTGATGAAGCTCCGAGTAAATCGAGGCCATCAGATTTGGCCGATCTGTGTAGGCATTCAATTCATAGCGAACATAGAAGTCGTCCAGACCCTTCTGCAGGACGAAGGGTTCCGGAGTGTTGAGGATGTCCTTCGTTGCCTGAGCGGCGTTGATTAGTAGCTCATGGACGGTTCGCCAGGGTGCGTCGTATCCAATGGTAACCTCCGTATGGACAATCAAGCCTTGCTGCTGTGTCGCCGAGCTGAAATTGACGATATGGTTCCCAAGAACCAGGGCGTTGGGAATACTGATGTGTTCATTCTTGATGGTGCGGACTCGCGTAACCAAAACGCCTTTTCCCATGACATCGCCGATGGTGTCCGCGATTTGGACGCGGTCTCCGTCCTTGAAAGGTCGCATGTAGGTCAAGACGACCCCGGCCACGACATTGGCGATCGCGGAGGTTGAGCCCAGAGAGAAGAGAACACCGAAGAAAATGGACAACCCCTTGAAGGCCGGGGAATCGGATCCCGGTATGTAGGGAAAGACAATGACGAGCGCAAACGCGATGATCAGAAACCTCACAATCTTGTAGGTTGTGTCGGCCCAATCGCTGTAGAATCCCGGAACAACAACAGTACCTTGCTCAATGGCTCGGAAAAATCCTCTCGTAAAGCGCATGACAATACGAACCAAAACCACCGTCACGATGATAAAAAAGAGATTAGGAAGGTAACGGACAAAGGCTTCTCCCGCCAGACGGATCGGCAGAAGCAGATACCCCAGGAGTTTGTGTGAAAGACCGGCCGTCAATGGAAATCGGCCAAGAGCGTATGTTGCGTACACATAGAGCAGAATGAGGAACCCGACAAGCCGTATCAATTTTACAATTCCAACAAGAAAAGATGCAACTCGTGCGGCCGACAGAAGCTCGTATTTATGAATCCGAATGGACGGCAGCTTTGAGATGGGCAGCGATTCCACCTTCCGGATTCCCCATGCTGCTGCCTTGGCCGAAAGGCGCACTGCCAGCAAAAATATTACCGTTGCCACTATCGTCAATCCAATGCTGATGAGTATGGCCCGCAGACTGGTCTGTTCAAACTTCTTCTGCAAAGCCGCGTAGAGCAGGTGTGCTCGCGTGTTCGTCAACTCTTGTCTCGATTTGCCCGCTACGGCGGCATCCCGGTCCGTCACGGTGGTTACCACGACATCCCCAATCAGAATGTCTGACTGGCCGGGGACGCTCTCAATATTCAGCGTGTCTCGCCGGTACGAGGCATCTTTTGCCAACCGCGTCAGGCGATCCACGATACCACGCGCTCGCTCCTGCGGAGAGTAGGGTCCGAGTTTCGCTTCGAGCCAGAACAAGGTGTCTCCTCGGAAGACCACCGGTGCCGCCGTCGCGACCACGGAATCAGGAAGTGTTTGCATCGTGTCTTGTGCCCACGAAAGCTCGGCAATGAAGATAACACCCGTCAGGCACAGTAACAAGAGTAGGATGGGAGTGCGCATTTCGACTCTCCTTTGTATGTGAACAACTTCTCTTTGACCCTATCGTGCGGCATCGGATGGCGCAGCCTCAAAAATGATGGATCATGATGTCTGCAGAACGCACAGAGATCCACTCAAGAAGCTCACGACTATGTGGCACGCCTTCTGAAAAGCCGGTCCTATCGCGCTCTAATGTAAATGAAATGAGTGAGAGAATCAATTAGAAGCATGGCTCATCAGTGTGTGTGGCGTCTGTTCGCGATTCTGCAATTGCTTGCGACGGTGCTTACTGTCGAGCGATGTCGCCTTCTGATGGCAATCGGTATTGGCATCATATTTCCTGTTTTTGCAGATAGTGACTATTCTCAACCGCGACAGATTCCGGAACTTCTTGGAGCATGCGGAGTCTACTTATCACAGACCAACGGGCCTGGCTTAAATGTTTCCGAGTTGGAGAATTTCAATGAGTAACAGTATCCGATGGATGACCGCCCTCGTTCTGGCGACCGCGCTCGTTACGGGTTGCAAGGGAAGCGCATCTGCGGCTCGTTCGCGTTTGCCGAATAGCGCCGCGGCCGTTAGCACAACGGAAGGAGACAGTTCCGCAATGCCGAAGATAGTGGATTTGCCCAAACAGCGTGCCCTCGCGCCGGAGTTTCCCAAAGAGTTTGCGTGGGTCAATACAGACCGACCTCTTTACATTCGAGAGAATCTGCGCGGCAATGTGGTCGTGCTGGACTTCTGGACTTACTGCTGCATCAATTGCATGCACATCCTTCCCGACCTCGCCTATATCGAACACAAATATGCTGGACAGCCCGTGATGGTTATCGGTGTACATTCCGCCAAGTTTGATAATGAAGGCGACAAGCAGAATATCGAAACCGCCTGCGAGCGCTACAACATCGCTCATCCCGTGATTGTGGACGAACAGCACCGCATCTGGTCCGCATATAGTGTGCGTGCCTGGCCGACATTGGTGGTGATCGATCCGGAAGGGCGTGTGGTCGGTTCGCTGTCCGGCGAAGGCAATCGTGAAACGCTGGATGCTATCGTTTATTCTCTCTTACAGGAAGGCCGGGAGAAAGGCACTCTGGCTGCTGCCCCTCCCGTATTTGAAAGAAAGGGACGCGTTCCCTCGGCTTCGGGTCTGGCCTTCCCCGGCAAGGTCTTGGTCGCTCCTTCCGGTAGGCTCATCTTCATTTCCGATTCCAATCACGACCGCGTCATCGTCGCGGATCCTATGGGCGAAGTTGTTACACTCATCGGCTCCGGCAAAAAAGGCTCCAATGACGGCGAGTTCAATCAAGCCGAGTTCAACAATCCACAGGGTCTCGCTTATGATGGGGATAACAACTTGCTGTATGTGGCCGATACCGATAACCATTTGATTCGGCGCGCGGATCTCAGCACACGGATGGTCAGTACGCTCTGTGGCACAGGCAAGCAGGTCTGGGATCGTGCCGGTGGCAAAGCCGGACGCGAGCAGGGTCTGAACAGCCCCTGGGATCTGACCTTGGCAGTCAACAGACTTTATGTTGCTATGGCCGGGAATCATCAAATCTGGTCGATTGATCTCGACACTCAGATTGCCGAGGCATGGGTCGGTTCGGGTGCGGAAGATATTGAAGATGGCAGGGGACTGAGTGCCGCACTGGCGCAGCCCTCGGGGATTGTGCGGAAAGGAGACTGGCTCTATTTCGCGGACAGCGAAGTGAGTGCGGTGCGTCGTGCAAGTCTGGAGGATCGCGAAGTTCAAACGCTAATCGGCCACGGCTTGTTTGATTTTGGTGACCGCATCGGCTCCTTGAGTGACGCACTGTTGCAGCATCCGCTGGGAGTGGCTGTCGAGGGCGACGATATTCTGGTGGCCGACACCTACAATCACAAAATCAAGCGCATCCGCGAAAGCCGCAACGAGATCTCGGAGGTGATTGGAAGGAATACCGCCGAGTCCACCGATGGTTCCGGAAGCTCACTTCAGCTCTATGAACCGGGCGGGCTCTCGGTTCACGGGGATACGCTCTATGTGGCTGACACGAACCACGACCGCATCATCAAATTCCACTTGAGCGACGGCGGTTGGAAAGAGTTCCGGTTAAAAGGACTGCAAATGGAAAAGGCGCGCCGGATGGATGTTGCGGATGTTCCGGTTCAGGAAATCCGCGTGCGCTCCGACGAAGATCTGACGCTGCGTCTCTCCGGACAGTTTCCCAACGGAATTCATCTGAACTCGGACGCACCCATCAATTACGCGTTCGTTCCAATATCGGATGGCACGGGCGGAATTGAAGGGTTGGCTTCGGAGAACAAATTGCCTTTAGAAGTTCACATCCCTGCGGCCAATGTGCACCCCGGAACCGAATATCAGGTAACACTGTCCATAGCCTACTGCACGGACGCCTCCAGCAGCGTATGTGTGCCGGTAACTCTGACTTGGAGACTGAAGATCCTCGAGGGCAACCAGTCATCCGATGGAACTGTGGAATTGACCGCCAAGGTCAAACCGATCATGTAGAGTCCGCCAACTATCTGCAATGCAAAGGGACCGACTAAGAATTGACTTAGTCGGTCCTCTGTTTTCGGCGTGGGATGATCCGAACGTCGTCAGAGCAATCGTACAACTTGCCTGCGGATGATATGACGAAGACGCTGAGGCAAAACACCTCCCACCCAAGAGATGGCGGCTCTCATCTGAAAAATCCATCCAATAACGCCTGTGAAAAGAAAAAGATTAGACATATCGCCTAATCCTCTTTGTTTTCGGAAAATGAGAAAAGTGACTCGTGCGGGGCTATGGGCTGCGGCACCTCAGATCGAGAGAGTCATCCCGGCAAAAAACTGTCGCCCCGGTCCCGGGTAACCCAATTCTTCTTCGTAGTTCTCGTCGAGGAAGTTGAAGACCTTCAGATGCAGTTTGAGATATTTTCCAATTCTCTGAGAGAGACTTCCATTATGAATCATATAAGGCGGCAATGTCCGACCGGCCA
>JAZDIW010000063.1:0-8079 GCA_043804575.1 bacterium | reverse complement strand
ATCAGGTCCATCTGGAAAGATTGGCAAAGCATCCGGTCGATATTGCGATTGTGCCGCTTCTCGATTCGCCCGCCAATCGCTGCCGGAGCCTCCTTCGCTTTCTCGAACTCGGATGGTATGGCATTCCCGCAGTCTATTCCAATGTTGGCGAATACGCGACGCACCTGAAGAGCGAGCATGACGGCCTGGCTGTCGGCGAGACAACAGAGGAATGGCTGGACGCTCTGCGAACTCTCTGTCGCAATCGCGAACTTCGAGAATCCATAGCAGATCACGCGCGCAGGACCGTGGAAGAATCCTGGACGATCGAGAAGCACATTGAGAAATACCGTAATGTCCTAAGCCGTGTCGGAATTGGAACGGAAGGCAAACTCAAAGAGCGCGGCAAATTGCTTGCAGAGTCTCCCTCCGTTTGCGGGGGGACGGAAGGGGGGTTGCTTGAGTAAACAGAACTGCCCAGCTTGCTTCTGTGCAGATTTTGAGCTTGTCGAGACGGCATCGGGTGAGCCCACGATTTGGCATCGCCCATCGAATATCTTCCTGCACAGTCGACGAGATCCCTGGCATGAGGCCGGCCATATCGTGAGCGACTGGACGAGAGAGCCGATTCATAGCCTGGTTCTCTGGGGATTGGGTCTCGGGTATGTCGCCGAAGCCTTACATCGCAAACTCGGCGAACGAACATCTCTGTGGATCATCGAGACTCATCCGGAATTGGTTGCGCTGGCTAAGCAAGTCCATCCTCAGTGGCAAATTTGGCAGAGCGGGAAAGTTGCCGTAGTCGCGACGAGATCCCTGAAGAGGCTTCAGGATTTTTTGGCACAGATTCCCGCAACCGCAGCGATTCAAATTTGTGCCTCCAGTCAAGCCCTGCAGCGTTGGGAGGGCGGGGACCTTGCGGGAATCCTCGAAAGCCTCACATTGCCTTGCAAGAACAGCCAAGCGCATGCGTCTTTCGTGCAAGCCCAAGGGCAAGCCAATGCTCCCTATCTGGCTCGATGTCGTTATATCGGCGAGCTTTTTCACAAGTGGAGAGGTGAGCCTGTTCTCGTTCTCGGCGCAGGGCCATCGTTGACCGAGACTCTGAAGCACCTTGTCCAAATGCCACAGCGACCTCGACTCCTTGCCTCCAATGGAGCTCTTCCCGTGCTGACTAAATGGGGCATTCGTCCGGATTTGGCGCTCTGCATCGAATCTCGCGTAAGTGCCAAAAGAGATATCGAACGAGCCGACTATATGGGGCCGCTGGTTATTTTCCCTTCCGTCAATCACGAGCTGCTGCGGGAATTCAAAGGCCCGCTTTACCTTGCCTTTCCTCAGGAATCGAACGAGGCAACGGAATCCGCCTTGGCATCGGGAGTCGGAACGGTCATGGCTCCCGCCTTGGATTTGGCCGCAAAAATGGGAGGAAATCCGATTCTGCTGGCCGGACTTGATCTGGCTTGGGAAGATACCCTCTATGCCGGCGGCGTGGAGCGAGCCACCGCCGCACCCCAGGCTTTGCTTCGTGCGGAGACGATTTCAGGACACATGACTTGGACTTCTGCGGCCTTCGCTTCCTTTGCCTCAGGGCTTGCGCGAATCCTTGACAATCTCAGGAACACCCATCCGAATCTGCGCATCTTTGATCTCAAAACCGCCGGATTGCGAATTCCCGGCGCAATTCCCTGGCGTCCGGAACAATTGTCCAAATTGATTTCCCTTCAAGAAATCCATTCTTCACCGAGTCTATCATGAGAACAATCCCCGAGTTTATTCGCCAAACTCATCCACGCCTTTTGACGGTGCTCGAAAACGCACCCGAGTTGCAAAGGGAAGTCTCCCGCAACGGGGAGCCGACCGTGCGTTTTGGTGAGCGCTTCGTGCATTCGCAAGTGGACCCTCGCGCGGAAGCACGAAGGCTCGCGGAGCATTGGCTCGCGACCGAGGGCCTCTACTTGCCCCGACGCCTATCCGAAGGCCGACGCGTTCCCGTCATCTTTCTCGGCGTAGGACTGGGGTATCCTGTGCTCGAATTCTGTGCGATGCTTCGCCAGCGCGGCCTTGATCTTGAATTATTGGAACTCTATGTTTTCGAGTCTTTCCCCGAACTTCTTAAAGCAGGATTTAAAACACTGGACTGGAGTGTGGCACCGCATTGCTTGCGCCTCTTTGTGGGAAACGAAGGCAAATCCGAATTGCTGCAGCTCTGCCAGAATTTGAATGCGCCGCTCGTCTTCTCTTCTCCGGGGATCACCGCACTTGCTCCGGCCTTCTATGACGAGGTGCGACGAAATATCCTACAGGAAAGTGTGTCGCAGCGCCCTCTGCGAATTCTTGTTCCGATTCCCATCTATGGCGGTTCGGTTCCGACGGCGCGATATTGCGCTCGGGCGCTTCAGTCTTTGGGACATCGCGTCGAAACCGTTGACGGCACGCTCTATCATTTTGCCTTGGAGTCCATCAAGAGCATCACTCGCAAGAAGCCGCACCGGAATATTCTTCAAGGCATGCTCACGGCTTTTTTGGCCGAGACGATTGTCGCGCGGGCGCTGGATTGGAAAGCCGACTTCGTATTGGCATTGGCGCAAACACCCTTGACGCCTCAAGCGCTTCAAGAATTGCGCCGTGAGGGGATCCCGAGCGCGATGTGGTTCGTGGAAGATTATCATTTGTTCACTTACTGGAAGGAGCTTGCTCCCTTCTATGATCATTTCTTCGCCATTCAGAAGGATGATTTTGGGCGGGAATTGCTGCAAATTGGCCAGAGGAATTTTCACTATCTTCCGGCCGCGGCATGCCGCCATCTGCACCGACCGACAGAGTTGACAGGGGAGGAGCAGCTGCGATATGGAAGCGACCTTTCGTTTGTCGGTGCGGGCTACTACAATCGCGTTCAATCCTTCCGGCGCCTTCTGAACTACGATTTCAAAATCTGGGGCAATGACTGGCCGGAAGACGGTCCGCTCGTTCCAAAGAACCAAGAAAAGGCGCGCCGTGTCGATCCTGAGGAGAGTGTCAAAATCTTTTCCGCCTCCAAAATCAATCTCAATTTGCATTCCTCTCCGACTCATGCGGGCGTTGATCCTTTCGGGGATTTCGTCAATCCGCGAACCTTTGAAATTGCCGCTTGCGGCGCGTTTCAACTTGTGGATGAGCGGAAATATCTGCCGGAGCTCTTCGACCCCTCTTCTGAGATAGCTCTCTTCCAATCGGTGGATGAGCTTCCTGCGAAGATAGACTACTTTCTCGCGCATCCGCAGGAGCGCGCGGATATGGCCCGGCGTGCGCGCGAGCGTGTCCTGAGAGAACACACCTACGAGCATCGAATGAAGGAGCTCGTCGAAGTCATCGAAGCCTCCTCGCCGCAGCTCGGCAAGCGACAGTCAAACCATCCCGCCGAGCTCGTGCGGCGCGCCGGGCCGGATACGGATCTCGGACAATTCTTCGGTCAGTTTCTCGAAGAGGATGAAGAATTGACACTGGATCGAATTGCCGAACACATTCGAAAAGGCAAAGGAGAACTGACCGATGTCGAGGGCACTTTCCTTCTCATGAAAGAATTTCGCGATTGGGCGGTTGAAAAGGGGGTGATTGATTGAGCCGCATTGGCGTCGTGAATTTCACTCGCATGGGCGACCTGATTCAATGTGGCCCCTTCCTCGATGGAGTGCGGGAGAACAGCCCAGAGTCCCACTTGATCCTCATTGTCCTGGAGAACTTCGTGGACGCGGCTCGACGATTGCCCATGGTGGACGAAGTCATCTCCTTTCCTCTGGATCGTTTCATTCCGCATCTCGATTCCCGCCGAATTTCGCTGGCGGAGCTCTATGCGGGACTGGAGGATTTTGCGACGCTTCTGAGGCGGCGGCGTTTCGACTATTTCTATAATCTCGCCCATACACGCCTTTCGGCGGCGTTGACCTGGCTGCTTCATGTGCCCGCAACCTACGGACTGACCTATGATTCAAGCGGCCATCTCTTGGTCACGCATCCGTGGATAAACTATTACTTCTATGTTACTCTAAATCGAACTTGGAATCCCTTCAATTTGGTGGAAATGTATTTGCCCATCGCGCCCGCCGTTCCATCGCGCCCGCGCCTGAAGTTTTGTGTGCTATCTGACGATGAACGGGAGACTGCTGGCTTGCTTTCCGCGGCAGGTGTGCAAAACAACTCTCCCATCATCGCCTTTCAAATGGGAGCGGCCGACGAGCAGCGGCGATGGCCGGTGGCGGCTTTTGTGGAACTTGCCCGACAGCTCATCTGCGCCCATAACGCGCAAATTCTTCTTTTGGGAACAGCAGAGGAAACGAGCTACAGTCAGACTCTGATTCATGCCCTCAACAGCAAAAATCTTTTCGATGTAACCGGAAAGACCTCGATGGGGACTTTGGGTGCTGTGCTGAAGCACTGCCAAGTTCTCGTCTCCAATGATACAGGAACGATTCACCTCGCAGCTGCAATGGAAACACCGACGGTTGGCATCTATTTGGGTCCCGCCGCAGCCAAAGATACGGGCCCTTATGGCGACGGCCATCTACTCTTCGAGCCTCAATTGCCTTGCGCGCCGTGCTCGTATCATACGGCTTGCGCTCACTGCGCCTGTCATGAAGTCATTCAGCCTTCCGATGTGGCGGCGGCGGTCGCTCTTCAGCTTGGAAAACCCAATCATGCTTGGCAGGTCTGGGATAGGCCGCGCTTGCGTATTCGCCGTACTCAAGTGACCGAGACTGGTCAATTGCGCTTGATTCCGTTGGCAAGACTTCCTCTTGACCGGCAGACTCTATTATTTTCCTTCTATCGTGTCTTCTGGCCTCTCTTGTTGGGAGACGAACGGTTTGCTTTGATGTCGCCCAAAGACGCTTGGGCCTGCGAAATCCGCTCTTTAG
Source organism: bacterium (assembly GCA_043804575.1). Classification (GTDB taxonomy): domain Bacteria; phylum Electryoneota; class RPQS01; order RPQS01; family DYHQ01; genus JAZDIW01. The sequence continues at coordinate 3,208 of JAZDIW010000063.1, read as the reverse complement.
CGGATGTCTATGAGTTCTGTGATCCAAGCGCTCTGCTGACGGACGAAGATAAAGAGGCCATCGGTGGCTATCAGAAAATCGCTGCTCACGCCGAAGTGGCCGTGGAAGTCTTGAATCGCGAGCTGCGCTCCAAGCGGCCCTCTCTTGTTGAACTGCGAGAGATGATACTGAAATTGGCACGCTGTGATGCGGCGCTGGCTCATATCGAAGAGAGATTCCTTGCTTGGGCCCCTCTGGCGCAATTCATCCGCGTTCTGCGCGGCAATGTGCCCGATGAATCACCGACCGGCCTGGCCGCCGCCTGTCGCGATGTCTACGGAACGCTGGTGCGAGGCAGCCAACTCCTGACATCTCTCCGGAATGAGATGATCTCGACACCTGCAAGAGAGAGAGAAGCCGTTCATGCGTAAAATCCTCGTGCTTCACCTTTCTCGTATGGGGGACCTCGTGCAATCCGTTCCTTTCCTGACCGCTCTGAAGACCGGCTCCCCTGAGCCTGAGATTCACCTGCTGGTCGAGAAAGCCTTTGCATCGGTCACGAAGCTGCTACCTTACCATGATGTCGTTCATGAAATAAGCTTGGACGAAATCTTGCCTCCTCTTCATGAAGCGGCTCAAGTCAATTCGCTCGATTTGTTTCGCTTGTTCCAGGAGAAAGTGGGCGCTCTGCGAAACGAAGGCTTCGATGAAATCTGGAATTTGACGCATACGCGCCCGAGCATGATTCTGACCTATCTTATCGGTGGCGACAAAGGACGCGGCGTCACGGTAGACAAGCAGGGCTTTCAGTTGGTGCGGTCGCCGTGGCTGCGCTACTTCTTCGCGACCAATCTGGCGCGACCCTATTGCCAATTCAATCTCGTAGATATTTACGCACAATGCGCCGGTCCCATTTCGGCCAAGCGCGAAATCGTATTGCATCCCGAAAAAGCAGCCGAGGAATATACGGAGGCACTCTTTTCACAGCGGGGACTCGAATCCGGCAAACCCATCGCCATGCAACTGGGTGCTGCTCATGCCTCGAAGCGCTGGCCTGCGAAATCCTTTCGCCAGCTCGCAGAGCTGATCTGGCAAAGACTTGAGCGACCTGTGATTGTGCTCGGACATGCCAGTGAAACGGAACTGGCGCGCGAACTGTGCGAAACGCCCGGCGTTATTTCTCTCGTCGGCCAAACCACGATTCCACAGCTCTTCTCTGTAGTGCGCCGATGCGCGGCGCTGATTTCGAATGACACGGGAACCATGCATGTGGCCGCCGGAGCCGGCGTGCCCGTCATAGCCATCACCTTGGGAACCGCTCTCGGAAGCGAAACGGCTCCCTATGGAGAAGGGCACATTGTGATCGAGCCGGATTTGCCCTGCTTTCCTTGCTCCTATCTGCGTCCCTGCCGAACCCTGCACTGTCACGAGGCAATCAGCGCAGATATGATTTTTGAAATTCTGCAATGGATTCTCGATCACGGCGCGCCCCTGCGGAACATTCCCTCGGGTGCACGGATTTACCAGACCGCCACGAATCCGCAGGATCACATGTTGGAACTCAGACCCTTGGCTCCCTGTGAACCTTCGCTGCGCGACCACTTACACGGAATCGTGCGGCCTCTGTGGAGGCAAGTTCTCACAGGAGCAGCCGAGATGGCGCTGAAAGAGACCGTCCCGTTTTCTCCCGAAATTTCACGCTTGAAAACTTTTGCAGAACGCGCCCTTCCTTTGATTTCGCGAGCGCTTGCCGAACTCGAAACAATGAGTGCACTTTGCCAACAACGACCTGTGCCAACGCACAGTCTATGGCGGTCCACACAAACCCTTGCCCAGATAGACGGCCAGCTTGAAGTCCTTTTGGATGCGCATGCCTTGCTGAGGAGCTTCTGGAATTTTGCAGCATTGACAAAGGCAAGCGTCGAAGATGCCGCGCTCGAAATGCAGGTGAAGGAAACCGTGCATGCCTATCAGGATTTGAAATTCCTTCTCGAAGGGTTTCGGGATTCTCTCCCAAATAGACAAATCATTCCCGAGAAATATGAACGCCAAAATCGAAAGGACATCTGCCATGAAGGTTTATCTGAACGGACTCGAGCTTGACGGGGAGGGTCCCGCATCGGCAACGGTCGGGCAAGCTCTGGATGAGCTTCGCGAGGAAATCTCGAATGCGGGGAAGTTGATTACCGCGATTGCGGTGGATGGAGAGCTGTTGCAGGGGGAATCCGAGAGGGAGCGAGTTCACGCTCGCTTGCAGACGGAAGTGGAGCGCATTGAATTGACCGTTGAAGAACCCAAAGCCCTCTTAACAAGCGGACTTGTGAGCACGCGAGATTTCCTGCAGAGCCTGCGACGCGATTTCACGAAAACGGCAACCGCCTTTCGTCTTGGACACGAAGTTGCCGCCAATGATGATCTGGCACACTGCCTTGATGACCTGAAACTCGTCATCACAGGCATGAATGCCGCATCCAGGTTGCCCGGCGTGAAAGAGGAAACCGAATCGTTGCGGCAAGCCATCACGGCTTCCCATACCCGTCTTCTGCCCGTTTTGGACACGATGTATAAGGCGCAAGCGGCCGGAGACTATGTGACGCTCGCGGATGGATTGGAATATGACCTCACCGAAATCGCCGACGAATGGCTTAGCGGTCTGAATCATGCTTTGCACGGCTTGACCGTTGAAGAAAGAGCCGTCGCCGCAGAAACTTGAAGAACCTAAGAGGAGACGCGTCGCTTCTCTACAGGCAAGCATGTCAAATTCCAATGCCGCAGCAAAAGAAGCCCCGACCGGACCATGGCCAGGGTTTGGCATCGGTTTCAATTTGGCGAGCACTGCCAGCGGCGTCAGTCTGGCCATCGAGGGTGCGACCCAACTCGCCCAAGCCGATGCGGCGTGAATTCCCAGGCCCTGACCCGCCTGCGTTTCGACCATCGAAACCTGCCCGCAATCCAATCACGAGGAATGCCTGAGAGGGGGGAAGAAAGATAGAAATAGTCAGGGGGATGTGTGTTCCCTGAATAGGAAAGCAGGGCTGCCGACTTCTGGCAGCCCCGCTTCCTTTTAGGTCAAGAAATTCAGGACTACTTCAGCAGAACCATCTTCTTCTGGGCCGTGAAGTCGTTGACTTCCAGACGATATACATAGACTCCCGACGGCAGATCATTTGCCGCAAAGGCCACTGTGTAACGCCCAGCTTCCATCTTCGCCGACACCAGCGTCGCCACT
>JAZDIW010000062.1:0-2277 GCA_043804575.1 bacterium | reverse complement strand
TCTCGAGCGCATTGATACGGTTGTTATCCACGATACCGTCTATGTTTCGGACGCCGTCTTGCGGCCACCGCGAACCATGTATTATCGCATGGCCCTGGGGTGCATTGGAGGCCGCTACGACATGACACAGCGCAAGCCCGACCGGCAGCGATTGCTTTTGGGCGCGGGAAACGAATGGGATTTTGCGGTGTGGTCGCCGTGGGTCAGCGGACGACAGGATGTGCGCGCGCGTGTGGGATTGCGATTCATGGTGGAAATGGCGCCGTGGGTCGTGGACAGCCTCAGCCCGAGCTTTCTTGGAACTTCGTTTGAAACGCTTTGGATTCCCGCATGGGACAGACCCTTCTTCGTCTTCGGCGGAATTCGAGCATTCTTTCGAGATGATTACTTCTGGGATCCGATTCGCTCGGCACGGGACGACGATGAATTCGAAGAGCCTGCGGTGCAGGACATGTCGCGCTATGAACTGACGGCGCGGTGCGGCGTGGACAAACTCGCGGCTTTCGGGCCGATGAAGAATTTGGGCGCATGGCTGAAGACCTCGTTTTGGTTCAATGCGGGAAGCTCGGAGCAGCATCTTCGCGTGCCGGAGAGTCCTGCAGGAGATTCGTTTGATCACTACTACTTCAAATACAGAAATGCAACTGAACTGGAAGGGGCGTTTTCTCTGCGATTCTCCGAAACCGGACAAGCCGTGGCAAGTCTGGGCTACACGGCGGTTCCAAACCTCGACTATGATCATCAATGGACAACTTCGGGAACTCCTCCAACAAAGGGCCTTGTGAGTTTGGGCCAATTCTACCAGACACTGAGTCTTCGTTGGGCGCCATTTGAGTCGATGGATTTCAGCCGACTGCTTCTCGACGTGCAATTCCGCAACAATAGCCTCGTGCGGAAACATATCAAGCGAGGCTCGGATGACGACCGATTCGTGCCCGAACTCGAAGAGGTTCTCTATCCCTATATGGAGGCGCCGGTTTTTTCGGGTAGCTTGCGTTTGGATGTTTCCATCTTTCGGATTTCGGGAGGCGCGAGCTACTACATGCCGCCAGACGACCACGACGCGCAAACGCGCTTCTTTGGGGATTTGCGCTTGATGTTTCGATAATCGCGGGGCATGCGAGACGCATGCCGCCGCTCCCAAAGGATAGTTTGGTGAGCGTACGCGCGAGGTGAGGGCACCCACGCGCGGCGGGGATTTTGGGTGGCACACCCGCTATGGCAAACAACAACTTACTAGCCGCGACCTCCGGTCGCGGACGAAAGATTCCGGGCAGATCAGGGGATCTGCCTCGGCGAGAACGGATTGTTCCGCAAGTAGGTGCGAGAGGTTTTTCGTAATGAGAATGATTCTCATTATCGTTTTCTGCGGACTGATGGCGACAGGCTGTCGGCGGGGGGCGGACTTGCCGGATAGCACGGGGACTTTCGAGGCGACGACTGTGCAAATCTCGTGCACGGAGCCGGGGACAATCATCTATCTGCCCGTTGAAGAAGGGCGCGAGCTGCAAGAAGGGGATACCATTGCCGTCTTGGATACGGTGAAACTGGCGATTGAGCGCGAATCCACGAATATCAGCTTGGAGCAGATGGGTTTGCTTCGCCGTCAGGCTCAGACACAGAGAGAGCTTGCCGAGATTCAGCTTCAAGCGGCACAGCGAGAATTTGGGCGCGTCAAGAGTCTCCATGACGAAGGTTCGATCGGTACGGCTGAGTTCGACAAGATGCAAACGCAGCTCGATATCGCACAAAACGCGGTGCAATCGGCTCGACTTGCTCAGGTGGATTTGGACTATCGAGAGCGCGGACTGCGTGAGAAATTGCGTCTTGTGGAGAAGCGTATCGCGGATGCGATTGTATGCGCGCCAATCCGTGGGACGGCTGTCGAGAAATATCACGAGGTCGGCGAGACGCTGAGTCCCGGCGAGAGCATTGTTTCCTTGGCTGACCTTCGGAAGATGTATGCGCTCATTTATATTCCCGAAACGAAATTGGGCAGTATTCAACTGAATCAGATGATTCGGCTGCGGATGGATACTTATCCTGACCGAAATTTCGAAGGCCGGATTTCTTGGATCTCGCCCGAAGCGGAATTCACGCCGAAGAATGTGCAGACGCGAGAGGCGCGCGTCGAGCTTGTCTATGCTGTCAAAGTTATGGTCGAAAATCCCGAAGGCATCTTCAAAATCGGAATGCCGGTGGAAGCCTACTTGAAGTAGTTCCTCTCTTTTCTCTCTCCCCCATCCTTTCATGAACCAAATTCGCATTTCTCATCTC
>JAZDIW010000061.1:0-12068 GCA_043804575.1 bacterium | reverse complement strand
CATAATCCGAGCCGGATGAACAAGCAAGGCCGCAAAGCCATAATCCGGATGCCACGCAATCGCATCGGGATCGCGGTCTACTCCAAATGTCGGAAGTTCCGTACATCCGCCCGCGCTATCCAATTCGACCAGCCGGGGAACAAATGGGTCCCATTCCGGCGTCCCCGGAAACACCAGCAAGCTACCGCCATGGGTTCTGCGAAAATCCCGACATACCAGCGTGCATTGAACCGCGGTCGCTACCGGATATTCCGTCTCGGGGGAGAATCCAAGCAAGAACGGACCATCTCCCCAGGAGTTTCCCCTGTAGTCAAGCAGCAAGGCGAGTGTGCTGTCTGGGCTCAAAGAAACGACACGAACTCCGGTTGGCCCGTAGGTATAGCAATAGAATAGCCGTGAACGCCACCAATCTTCTGCAATATCTTCTGAATACGCCACGATTTGCTCTGAAAAATCCGGCTCCCAGAAACCGAACCAATCCTGACACCCATTGCGGATCCAACTGGCGAGGAATCCGCCGCCTTCCCGCTCTCTGAGGGTGAAATCTGTATTACTGTGATCCGACTGCTCGGTATACCACACATGGTCTTGTCCGGTGTCAAGAAGGGTACTCACCCATAGTGAATCTGATCCACTAAGCAGCCAAGTCCGGTTGCGCTGGATGTCGTTCGTGAATTCCGGTTCATCCTCGTAGACCAAGGCGACCCATTCATCCGTGCCGATCGCGTGCACATCGCCGATCTGTTGCTGCCAGCCCGGAGTGTGCAAAATGGTCTCCGGGCCGGCAACCACTTGGCCAAGCGCAAACGAGAACACGGCGTGTTCCGTATATCGCTCGCCGCTGGAGTCGTAGCGAACATAGAAGATGTCTGCGTCGCCCAAAGGACGACTGCTTAGATGCAAATCGTAGAATCTCGCTCCTTCCTCCGCCTCCAGCACCACATACGGCCCTTCAATCGGCTGACCGAAAGCCAAGACGGGCACAGCCAGCACCCAGAACAAAACGGACTGTCTCATCGCTGCCTCCTTTGTGAGCAAATCACGCACTTTTCAATCTTCGACGCGAAACGACAATCGAGTTCGCAACGAACTTCAATGATAATATACAACAGCAAATCCCAGAAAGCAATAGTCGGATGCTCGATCTGTTGCTTCGCCGAGCCAGGTTCTTAACCTGGCCGGAATGCTGCCCGCGACCGGAGGTCGCGGCTAGAGCTTGTCCCAAAAATATGAGAGAGGAAGTCAGTGGACGGTGGCCACATCGCCATGTTCCGGCCGGGTTGCGCGCGGCGTGGGATGGAGGGAATTGGACATGGGTAAGCGCTTAACCCGGCTCGGCGAGACAATTCCGCTCTGATGTTTTTGAGATATGTTGTAGTATTGAAGAGCGATGTCGCCCCCGATTGAATCGGGGGTTGCAGCCGACCCAGCATCAATTCACGCCTAAAACGGCTATACATCATAAGAAGAAATCCGGCGCAAAGGCCGGATTTCTTCGTCTCTGATTCTGTGGTGATTTCTACTTGAGAACCATGAGTTTAACGGCCTGAGAGTAGGCCCCCGCGGTCATTTGGACGAAATACATGCCGCTCGGAACATTCGTCGCATTCCAAACGACCGAGTGACTTCCCGCGGGCCGGAAATCATCAACCAGACTGGCGACCTGCTGCCCAAGGATGTTATAGACGGCGATCCGAACACGCCCGGCTTGAGGCAGAGCATACTGAATCGTCGTCAGCGGATTGAATGGATTCGAGCCACCCAAGGTGATACGAGGCAAGCAAGGTTTCCCCGGATCCCACGGGGTTCCGCTAAGACATACCATTGTAGTCGTCAGCGAGGGATGCGTGACGGTTGGGTAAGGCCATGCGGGATTTTGAATTTGCAGCGGTTCCCAGCTTGCCAGTGCAGGATATCCTCCCTCGGTTGTGTTGCATTCAACGGAATTATGCGGACCACCCAAATCTTCCAGACAGGTCATACCATCGGATTCGCATTTGGCAACTACAATGTCATCCAATCCACCGGGAACATCATCTGCACGCAAGCTACTTCTCGTAAGTCCCGCCATCCAGAGGCAGTGGTCAGGATCTTCAACTGCCGCATAAACAGAATCCGTCCTGCCGCCTACATCGTATCTGCGACTCCAGACCAAGGCACCTGAGACATCCCATTTGGCAATGAGCAAGTCATTCAGACACCCTCCCGCTACGACGAAACCGCTATCCTGGCACCCGATTACCGAGCGGCCCTCGGCAGAAAGGTCCGTTAATCTCTTTGCCCAGACTCGGTCTGCCGCCGAATTCCGTCGAAGAATAATAAGACTGTTGTCGGTTCTTCCCGTCAGAACGAAGCCGCAATCCGAAGTCCGAACCATCGAGTAGACCCTCTCTGGGTTTCCGTCTCCGGGTGCCGCAATCCACCATCCCCAGTGAAGATTCCCGTTGCGATGGAACTTGACAAGGAGGATGTCTTCTCCAATGTTATCTCCCTCCACCCGTCCAGCAACGAGATAACCGTTGCTATTGCACATTTCCGCAACTGCATACCCAAGATGATTGCGGGACGCATTGACAGAGTTGTAGACCGTTCTGAGATGAGAATAGTTACCTGCTGGATCGAACTTGACCAGGAGAAGGGAGTTTCTGGGAGTCGGCAGATCTCGGTGCATATAGCCGGTCACCGCCAAGTTGTGATCGGAATCTTCGATCACCGAATAGCCCCGGAAGTCGAGGGTTCCTTCCGGTGCCACATAGTCGCGCTTGATGAGCTTCGCCCAAAGCAGATATCCACCGGAATTGAACTTGGCGAGAAGCAAGTTATCCTGCGGGCCACCAAAGCTGTTGGTGTAGCCTGTGACCACAAATCCGTGGTCATAAGTCTCGATCACACAGCGCCCTTCTTCGATGCCGTCGCCACCCAGCGTCGTAACCCAAACGATACCCCCGGAAGGACCTGCTCTGATGAGCAGAAGGTCTTTCTGGCCTTCACCGGCACTGGTCGTATAGCCGACCATAACAATGTCACCGTTCCAAGTTCTGGTCGAGCTGTAGATCACTTCGTTCCCGGTTCCCCCGACACGCTCAACAAAAGGATTGCATTGAGCGCGAACCACAGCGGAAGAAAGACACACGACTCCCGCCGCAATGAGTGCAATCAGACCTCGATACATGGCAACCTCCCTACTGTTTTGGTTATTGGCGTTCATTTCCATTCTTACTTGTGACCAGAAGACCGACTATCGCCGCTTCATACGGCCGACCGTGGATTTCTTCATCTCGTAACCATGATACCCCGATCCGAAGGCTACATCGCAAAACCAAGAACTTGACAGAAAACCATCTCCATCTATATAATTGTTTCTAACAGCGAAATCTTACAACGGAAGCTCCAAGTGATGCGTTTACACATGCTGGTCAACCGAGGCCTTGTTATATCCATTCACCTTTTCCCTCGATAAGCAACGCTCGATAGCACAATCAAAGGCTCTACATATAGAACATGCAAATGCCAATCCATTATTAAGTCATTTATTATCAATATATCACCATTTGCTGCGAGCGCAAAAATGCACATTTCAATGCAGATTTTTCACTATGTCTCAACGAATCATTCCCACAGAATGAGTGGAATGTGAACAAGAACGAAAAATCGGCTCATGTCTGGAGTTCTCCTATAGTATGCCGCGTGCAGTGCCCCCCCTCTGCCCAAGAAAGCCTTTGCCCGCGCGATTCCCTACCTTTTCGCCGAAACGCGGCCTGACCCTCCCAGAACCGCAGCCTCCTAATCGCATATTTTGGTTCAAGTTACACCGGAACCTACGGTCAAGAAAAGCGTCCCGTGGAAAATCGCTTTTTGATTGATTCTTACGGCCACAATCCGTATATTACTTCACGCACGGAGTTAGCTTGAGAGAGGGACGCACGATGAAAAGACTTCTCTATGCATTTGTTCTTGTTGCAGTCACGATGATTTTAAGTTACGCGTGGGCAGCACAAGAGACGGTCGCGCGGCGTACCGTCTATCGTCCGCGGCATGTGGCGCCTCCCGTGCGTCATTTGGACGACGAATCCCCAATGGAGCTGACCATCTCACTTTTGGGTAACGATATTCGCCTGCAGTGGCGCTCACTTCCTGATGTCCCCAACTGGGAAATCTTGCGCAGTTCGTCGCCTCTGATGACCGACGCCGAAACCGTCGCCGTCACGCCGGACACTTTCTGGACAGATCCCCAGGCGGTCCTCGGGGCAGGCTCGCGCTTCTATCAAGTTCAGCCGCATTCTATCCAGCCGGATTCCGCCGTTGTCATCGAGGATTTTGAGGACGGCAGCGTCACTCTGCAAAGCATCCCCGGCGAAGACGACAACCCGTCCGATTGGGAAGTGATCTCGACGGACGCCTATAACGGAACGAATTACTCGCTCCGCCTCTTCGGCGATACCTGGAAGAAAGAAATCATCACGCCGATTGCCGTCGAATTCAACACCGTTTGGGAAGTGGCGATGAAAATCACTCGTCGAGGAGAAATCCAATCCATTGGCGTCGCCGATTCCTTGAACTCCATGATGTATATTATCTGGGGCTCCGAAGCTCCCCAAGCGCAAGTCTGGATTACGACCTATCAGGGTTGGTTCGGTGAGAACGAATGGATTCCCATCTACCTGCCCATTGGCGAAGATTGGCAGGGGCGCTTTGGCTATTTGCCTCGCATCCGCGAAATTTACTATATCAACGACAACGACTACACAAATCCCAAAGGCGAAGTGCGCTTCGATGAAATCCGCGATGTCACGGGCGCGCTTCCTCACTGCCCCGTCTCGGCTTTCAACTGGGCGATTGTCGGCAGCGTGCCGCCGGACAGTATCCAAGTGCAATTCCATTCCTTGGCGTATGATCTCGACAGCCCTATCCTCGAGCATCTCTGGGAGTTCGGTGATGGACGCAGCTCCACTCTTCTGGACCCCAGTCACAACTATAAAGCGCACGGCATGTTCACCGTGACGCTGACCGTCACCGACGAAACGGATAATGTCGCGTGGCACAGTGAAGCGGTGATTGACTCGCCGGTCACGCAGTCGCGCGAATTCCGGTTCGCTTTCGTCGGCGATGTGATGCTGGCGCGAGCCTACGACAGTTGGAATGTCGAGACCATCTTCAATCCCACGCGACATCTCACCTATCCGCTCGACCTCGCAAGCTGCAATCTCGAATCGCCGCTCACGACGGCCACGACACAGCACCCAACGAAAGGCATCTGTTTCAAAGCTCGTCCGGAAAAAGTCGCGGGGTTGAAATACGCCGGATACGATTTCGCCTGCTTGGCCAACAACCACATCTTCGACTATCTCGAAAACGGCATGTATGAGACCATGCTCGTTCTGGATACAGCGGGCGTGATTCAGACCGGCTGCGGTGCCTATGACCTTCTAGCACGGCGAACTCGCTTCATGTCCGCGAACGGCATCTCTATTGCCATGCTCGCCTTCAGCGACCGCACCGGCTCGTACAACAATTATCAGCCGTTCCTCGATGCAGGCCGCTCGCGGCCGGGATTTGCCATGTGGAACCGCAGCGCCATCGAAGCCACGATTCCCGAAGCCGACGCGCTGGCCGATTTCGTTGTCTTGAATGTTCACTCGGGCAGCGAATACAAAACCGAGCCGCAGGTTTGTGCCTTGACGGGATTGCCCCCGTGGGATCCCGAGATTATCGTCCTCGCGGTCGTGCCGGACACGAACGAGCGCAAATTGCGCCAATATGCGATTGAAAACGGCGCCGACCTCGTGATCACTCATCATCCGCATATTATTCAGGGATTTGAAGTCTATCAAGGAAAGCTTATCGCGCACAGTCTGGGCAACTTTGTCTTCGATCTGAGTTGGGCGGAATGTCTCCCATCACTGATTGTGCATACGCATTTTTCGGGAACGAACGGCATTGACGAAGCGATTGTTCACCCCGCCTATATTGATGATTTGGTGCCGAAACCGGCGACAGGCAATCTGGGTCAAGCGATTCTCGACTATGAATCCGAAATGTCGCGCCGCCTCGATACTTGGCTCGTGCACAATCCCGGCGAAGACACCGCTCGCATTATCTTCGATACAATGGCCGTTTCGCGCACTGGCGCTGAGTGGACCGACACGCTCAGTCTCGCAGAAATCAACGGCTGGTGGATTTCACCGGCATGGAAAATGGCGGGTGACGGGTATCCGGTCTCGGTGGAGATCTTGTCGCCGACGGGAGCGCAAGTGCGAGTCGGTCGTGACCTGCTCTGGTTCGGCGGTATGGAAGACGAAGGCGCGACTCCGTGGAATTTCAACAGCAGCGACGAAGGATTCAATTCGGATCAAAGTCACAGTGGCCTTCGCAGCACTCGCTTGCGCCGAGCATCCAACGCTCCCGACAATGTGACGACGCAACTCGACTATCGCAAACCGATGGACAATGACTTTGCACACAGCGTTGTCGGCTGGATGATGACGGAAAACGCGACCGATGCCACACTCGAAGCGCAGTGCTGGCAACTTCGCTCCGGCGGTAGTAATCCACTCAGTGAGACCGTTATCGGGCCGGTATCCGGCACAAATCCATGGACTCTCTTCAGCGCCGACATGGACATTCCCGGCGCGACGGGCTTTCTCAATATTCGCCTCAGTCTCTATCCGCCGCAAAGCGGCACGGGCTACGCCTGGTTCGACGATTTGGCTTTGGTTCAGTGGGAAAGCTGGCAATCCAATCCTGTCGCTGTGTCCTTCCCCAGTGACTTCACTTTCTTTCAAATTCGCACATCATCGCCCGCGACACAAGCCATTGTCCATTACCGCCGTGAATGGATCCCATAATATGACCGTAGGGACACGGCCTGCCGTGTCCGCCGGTCTGGACTCTTTTTGTTTTTCTCTGTATCTTGATGCCTACGGAGCACACATACGCGTTCATTGCTCTGCGAGGCAATTTAGCGATGCATCCCCAGTCTGATCACAACAACGACAATTCAAGATGTTATCGTCCTCCGCGATTGAGCACCATCAGCGTTCTGGTTGCGGCGCTGCTCGCGCTCGGTCTCTTCGGGCTGCACGGCTGCAGCAAAGATGAGCCGACCAGACCGGAAGCGCCACCGGAAGTGCCGCCGGTCGTGCTGCCCTCGATCGGCATCCAAGTGCAGCCGAGTTATCTCGTGTGCCTGCCGATTCCGATGGATGTCATCTACCAGAAGGGTGATTCCGCTCTTGTTGCAGTCTCGGTAGGAATGCAGCGTCAGGGCGATACGGTGCGTTACGACACCTCGGTCGTGCCCACAAACACGGCGACGGCGGAGACTCTGCATCTCTCGCCGTCGTTCAGTCAAATTGGAACCTATCTTATCACGGCCACGGCTCACACGGCGGATACGGCTGTCACCGCCAATGCATCAGTCGTTTTGCAGGATGTGCTCGCCAGCCTCTGGCCTGCCGAAGGTCCGGCGCCCTTGACCGTAACGCTGAGCCTTGCCAGCAATCTGGCGCTGGTCGAGCGAGCGTATGTGGATTGGGAGGACGGGTCGGATACTCTCGCGTATTCCCCGTTTTCCTCTTACGCGCACACCTACGCGTTAGGAGAGTTCACCATTCGCGTCGCGTTTTTGCATGGCACGGACACCATCCGCGTGGTGAACCTGTCGGTGAACTCCTACAACACGCCGCCCCAGCTCATCGGGCCTTTGCCCGGACTTTCCGGAGCGGAGGACAGCCTTGCGAGTTTCGCTTCCATCGCGCTGGAGCCGTTTTTCGCCGACAGCTTGACTCCGGCCGCGGAACTAAGCTACAGCATTATGGCGCAGCACGGCCCGGCGGTGGCGGTGATTGACAGTCTGCATGTGTTGCGAATCGGGAGCCTGCAAGCGGATGGAAACGGAGCGGGAGAGATTACCGTCTTGGTGGAAGATCCGCAGGGCTTGAGTGTGCAGGCGGTGGTTCACACCCACACCGAGCCCCTGCCGGATGTGACGATTTGGCTGCAGGACTACAACGGAAATCCCCTCGCGGAGGGGATGATTGTGCTGGTCACGAACAACTACAACGGCGTGCAGATTCCCTATGCGCAGCTGCTGGTCCTTCAGCTCACGCCCGGCCGCAGACTCATCGGCGGTTTCTCAACAAGCAACGGCCAAGCCGCAAGCTATCAGCGAACGGTGAGACCCGACTTCACGGTCAACGACACGACACTTCACATTCCTGTCGTCCCGTACTCTATACTGGAAGGGATATGCACGCCGGAAGAGTTCTATGACTTGACTGGCGAAGCGAGAATGGTGCCAATCCGACTACCAGGCGAAGAGTTCCACACTGGTTTTGGCAAGATGCGCCTCGACAGCGCATACCTCGGCTTCCAGAACGGCGGCATCACCATCTATATTGAGAAACAGCCATCGCCCGGATATCCCATCTCGGATTCTCTCAGCAATGCAGAGCAAGACATCATAGAAAGCGTCATCCTAAACATACACCATCCATACTTCCCACCCAATGCAAGAGCGCAAATCTACAAGGCAAGATGGGAAGACCCTACCTACTTCGAATATGGCGTCGGCCCTACTGTACAAAATATAATTACTGTCTTTATGCAGAGGGGCATGAACCCGGGCGCCGCTACTTATGATGATAATCTTGATGGAACTCTTGAGAGAGGAGTCGTGTTTGTCAATCATTTACTAATGCCAGTGGCAATCCTCCAAGAACTGCTCTCTTGCGAACTCGCGCCAGGAGAAGTTACGCAATCCATGCCTCATCGTACCGTGCTGCAGAGCATATACCCTGCACTTTCCATCCAGCCCGTCGACTCCCTCCTGATAGACACTGGATTGAAAATCCCTGCCGGCACAAGGATCAACGATGTGCTGTACGGGCGGTGAAGAGAAAATTCCCCCCTTAATCCCCCCGCGAAGCGGGGGGAGATGTGATCTTCTTTCCCCCACTCTGTGGGGGAAACAAAAAGGGGGAAATCTGGAAGCAACTCATGCGCCACTATCCTACAGTTCCGTTTGAGCACTGGGATCGCGCACAGGAAATGCGCAAAAAGCCAACGCCAGCCGAGCGCGCTCTCTGGAGAGCTGTCCGTTCCGGTGTGTTGGACGCGACCTTTCGCCGTCAGCATCCGATCGGCCCGTACATTGTTGACCTGATCTGCCTCCCAAAGAAACTTGTCATTGAGGTGGACGGCGGCGGGCATGTGGAGCCGGATCAAATCCAATATGACAAAGCACGCAATCAATATCTCACGGAACGCGGTTTTCGAGTTCGTCGCTACTTCAATCATGATGTTCTTAGGAATCTCGAGAGCGTGCTGAAAGACATCGCAGAAGCTCTGAAGGAATAGCACCCCCCTTTTAGTCCCCCCATGGAATGGGGGGAAATCGAATCGGATTCTTCCCCCATTTGATGGGGGAAGTTAGAAGGGGGTGAAAGAGCCAAGCCAACCCCTTATGACCAACTCCTAATCCATCGGATGATTTCCATGCCCTTCCTCGAAACCGAACACCTCGAAAAGAGCTATTTCCTCGGCAAGCTCCCCATTCCCATTCTCAAAGGCATTGACCTCGCCATCGAGATCGGCGAACGCGTGGCCGTCGTGGGGCCATCGGGCGTCGGCAAATCCACGCTCCTGCATTTGCTCGGAACGCTCGACAAGCCGACCGCCGGCGAAGTGCGCCTCGATGGAAAGACTTTTTCCGCCATGACGCCCGAAGAACTCGCCAATTTGCGAAATCGCGAAATCGGATTCGTCTTTCAGTTTCATCATCTGTTGCCCGAATTTACCGCGCTCGAGAATGTGCTGATGCCCGCGCTCATGAACAGCCGCGACGACCGCGACGCCGCCGAAAAACGCGCGGCGGAATTGCTCACAAAAGTGGGACTGGAGCATCGCCTGAATCATCGCCCGGGCGAACTCTCCGGCGGCGAACAGCAACGCGTGGCCGTCGCGCGCGCGCTCACGAATCACCCTCGTCTTCTTCTCTGCGATGAACCCTCCGGCAATCTCGACGGTGAAGCCGCCGCGAGTTTGCTCCGATTGCTCCTTGACCTTTCCCAAAGCGATAACATCACTCTCATCATTGCGACGCATAACCGCGAACTCGCCGACCAGATGACCCGCATCATCCGCCTGCGCGATGGAAAGGTCGCTCCTTAAATTCGCCGAGGCAGATCCCCTGATCTGCCCGGAATGTCAATAAGGGTGTCGGCTGCTCGCGGCCAACCCAAGCGCACTGCCGTGCGGCACTACCACGGCGCGGCAGATCGCCTGAGCCACCCGCAATGAAACCATGAAAAATTCCTGCTCACACAAACGTTCTCTCTCCATTGCTTTCCTCGCTCTCGTTACAGCTATCGCTATCATTTCGCTCTTCAAGCGAAGCGAACAAATTGATGCTCGCGAAGGCCCCTATCAGGTCGTCCGCGTCGTGGATGGAGACACGATGATTCTTTGGCGAAAGGGAAAAGAGGAGCGCGTGCGTCTCTTGCGTGTGAATACTCCCGAATCCGTGCATCCCGACAAGAAGCAGAATACGCCGATGGGAGTGGAAGCGTCGAATTTCACAAAGGAGCGTTTAAGTGGGAGAGAAGTGATGCTGGAATTTGAAGGAGACGAGCGCGACCGTTATGATCGCCTCTTAGCGTATGTCTTCGTGGGAGAGGAGAACTTCTGCGTGACGCTGGTGAAGGAAGGATTCTCGCCTTATTATACGGCTTACGGTCCCTCAGATAGATACGACAGGGAATTTCGCCACGCCGAGCGCGAAGCGCGCGACGCTCACCTCGGCATCTGGTCCACACCCGAGAGCACGCAGAAATATCTTCGCCTGAAATCCAAGTGGGGCCAGAAGCGAAGCGATATCTAATAGAAACCCACCTAAACAAACTCGCCTGACCCACCTCAAAAATCCGCAAAAAATGCTCTTTTCCTATTGACATATAGCCAATGAGGCCTTATATTCTCGGTTACATTCCCTTCCGAAGTCTTTTTCATCTTCTCACCATGTTCTTGAAAGGGAACCCTATGAAAACATTTATTTTCATGTTCTTGCTGGCGGGGATTTTTATAGGCCTGTGCCTCGCCCAGCCTCCGGACAGCCTCTGGAGCCGAACCTTCGGGGGAAGCTACTATGAAGAATGCTATTCCGTTCAGCAGACTTTGGACGGCGGCTATATCCTGGGGGGATATACCCTCTCTTTCGGGGCGGGCGATGCTGATTTGTGGCTGGTGAAGACTGATGCCGATGGCGACAGCCTCTGGAGCCGGACCTTCGGAGGAAGCAATGGCGACGGTTTGGAATCCATGCAGCAGACTTCGGACGGTGGCTACATTCTGGCGGGATCCACAAGGTCCTTCGGCGTCGGAGCGCCAACCTATGCCAATTTCTGGCTGGTGAAGACAACGGCCAATGGCGACAGCCTTTGGAGCCGAACCTTCGGGGGAACCTACGACGATTATTGCTTTTCCGTTGACCTGACTTCCGACGGGGGCTATGTCCTGGCAGGATCTACCTTTTGCACGCCGACCAATAGGGATTTCTGGCTGGTGAAAACCGATGAAAATGGCGACAGTCTTTGGAGCCGTACATTCGGGGGAACTTGGGAGGATGCGTGCTACTGCGTTCAAGAGACTGCGGACGGCGGTTACATTCTGGCCGGACTCACAAAATCCTTTGGTGTGGGCACTCCGTCTTACGCGAATATCTGGTTGGTAAAGACGAATGCCACTGGAGACAGTCTCTGGAGCCGATCCTTTGGGGGAAGCCGGAATGATTACTGCAAGTCGGTTCGCCAGACGTCGGACAACGGTTACATTCTTGCGGGACGCACCTATTCCTTTGGGATTGGGACACCATCATATTCAAATTTTTGGCTCTTGAAAACGAATGCGGATGGGGACAGCATCTGGAGTCGTGCCTTCGGCGGAAGCAGGGACGATTTGTGCCTTTCCACACAGCAGACATTGGATGGGGGATACATTATGGCCGGAACCACCTGGTCTTATGGGACGGGGACCCCGTCTTTTCCAAATTTGTGGCTGGTGAAGACGGATGC
>JAZDIW010000060.1:0-2037 GCA_043804575.1 bacterium | reverse complement strand
CCGTCGTAGCGTTCGTGATGTTGACGGACAATTCGGCGCACATTCTTCAAGAACGGAAGCGGCATCAGGATGTTTTCGGCCACTTGAGGATGAGTCCGAATCAGAGCGATTTCGGACTCGGTAATGGGCGAGGTCTTCATCAGGATACTATCGGGCAGGCCAATCTTGCCAATGTCATGGAGAATGCTGGCGAGTTTCAGTTCTTCAAAACCCAGCTCTTTGAGTCCGATTCGTTTCCCGATCAGCATGCAGTAATAGAAGACTCGATCGCTGTGACCGCGCGTATAGAGGTCTTTGGCTTCAATGGCTGCGCACAGCGAGGTCACGGTCCGCAGATAGGCCTCCTGAATTTCGTTGTAGAGAGTCTCAATCTGTTTCTTTTGCTTGCGAACGGTGCGATTGTTCTGGCGAATCTTCGATTCCGCCGTTCGCAGGCAATGGCTTTGCAGCTCGGACTGTTGGCGGAGAAGCGCGTTGTAACGAAGCACTTCACTGGCCAGGCTCTTCTTCTCATCGCGTTGCGCGCGATATTCGATCGCGCGCCGAACCGTCTGCTTCAACAGGGCCAAGTCCAGCGGTTTGTTGACAAACTTATAGACCTTGCTTCGATTGATGGCTTCCAAGGCCGTATTGAGATCCGCATACCCCGTCATCAGAATCGGGATCGCATCCACGCCGCTTCCCGGCAGTTCGGCCAAGAAATCGATTCCATTGCCGTCCGGAAGATTCTGGTCCGAAAGAACGACTTGCACCTCGTGACGCGCCAGGGATTCGCGAGCCTCTCGAAGCGTCGAGGCAAGACAGACACCGTACCCTTCTGCGGCAAAGCACTCCTCCAAAACGGCCAGAATATCTCGGTCGTCATCAACAATCAGTAACCGATGCGGTTTGGCGGAAGCTGTCGGCATCTCTTTCCTTCCCAAAAACGACGCTATGGCGATTCCTAAGACAGGCGAGGCGCCTATGCGCCTCGCAGAATGGAAGAAGGCAAAATAGATGCCACGATATGTCGTCAGAAGACTACACCGATGCTCCCACAACACTCAGAAAAATCTCTTCCAAATCAGCCGTTTGCATGTGAGCCGATAGCTCGTCGAGCGTTCCACAGGCCTGCACTCGTCCTTCGTGAAGAATGGCGATTTGATCACAGAGCTTTTCCGCCTCGCGCATGATGTGAGTGGACAGGAGGATGCAGCGATTCTCGCTGCGAGCTTCGCGAATGAACCGGATGATTTCGGCGGCTCCCAAAACATCCAGACCCGCCGTAGGTTCATCCAGGATCAGTACGGGAGGGTCATGGATAATCGTCCGCCCGATGGAGACCTTCTGCCTTTGCCCGCTCGAGAGTCTATCACACCGGCTGTCAAGAAATCCCCCCATATCCAGACGCGTGCATATCTCCTCGATGCGCCTCTCAATGGCATCCGATGGCATTCCATAGAGCTGACCAAAATATCTCATCATCTCCTGGGCGGTGAGGCGACCATAGACACCCGTGTCACTCGACAGAAATCCGATGCGCTCGCGGATGGCCTGTGGATTCTGCGTGATCTCAAAGCCGGCAACCCACGCCCGCCCGCCGGTGGGCTGCAATACCGTGGAGAGCATCCGCAGTGTCGTTGTCTTCCCCGCGCCATTGGTTCCCAGAAGGCCAAAGACCTCGCCCGGATAGCAGGCAATGGAAATGTCCGTCGCTGCACAAATCTTGCCGCGCCGACTATCCTCATAGACCTTGGAGAGACTCTCGGTGAGGATCTGTGCCCCGGGTCTCATCGCGACAGCCTCGAAGGTTCACTTCCGGGACGCCCGGTCAATGTCTGGAGCCAATTGGGATCCGAGATCTCCCCTCGCTTTGTCGAATGAACGAGCTCCAAGTCCCCGAATCCCGACTTGTCGGCAAAGACAAACTGGACCCCTCCCTCGATTCTGTCATAGTACCAAATCTCATTGTCGGGAGCGTCCTGCTGCGCCGTGTGATAATCGACAAGATCAGGAGACCCCCATTGGATGTAGATCCGGCCGCGATCCGTCTTCCAC
>JAZDIW010000059.1:0-5328 GCA_043804575.1 bacterium | reverse complement strand
AAGGAATTAAGGCGAGTCTTTCGTGAAATCTATGCGAGTCGGATTGGTCGGTGCGGGGTATTTGGGTTCGATTCATTCGCGGCTCCTGGCTGCGCGAGGGGACTCTTGGGTCGGCCTATTTGACCTCGACCAGGTTAGGGCGGCGCAAGTTGGCGCTGAATGGAAAAAGCCAGCCTTTGATTCTCTCGGACAGTTGTTGGATGAAGTGGACGGAGTCATTGTAGCTTCGGCCACAAGTTCTCATTATGAAATCGCCAAAGCGGCTCTCAAACGCGGCAAGCATCTCTTTCTTGAGAAGCCGATCACCAGCACGGTCGCCGAAGCGGAAGAAATCGTCGCGTTGGCGAAGCAGAAAGGGCTCGTACTTCAGGTCGGGCATGTCGAGCGTTTCAACCGGGCCGTTCGAGCTCTTGGACAGAAGGCACCGAAACCGCAGTTTATTGAAGTGCACAGGCTCTCCCAGTTTCGTCCGCGCGGGACGGATGTCGCGGTCGTGCTTGATCTGATGATTCACGACTTGGATTTGATTCTCACGCTCTGCAAGGAGTTCCCCGCGCGAGTGGAAGCGGCGGGGGTTGCCGTGATTTCGGAAGGCGTGGATATTGCGAATGCGCGCATGACTTTTCCGTCAGGTGCCGTCGCCAATGTAACCGCCAGTCGTATCAGCGCCAATCCCATGAGAAAGATGCGCCTTTTTGCGACGGACAGCTATATCTCTCTCGATTTCGCCAGCGGCCGCGCGGAAATCTATCGCTTGGCTCGTCCCGGTGAGGAAAAAATGCCGGGCACTCTGGCCTTGGGTCAGATCGAAAAAGGAGCCATTCAAAGGCACATTCTCTATGAAGCCCCCGAAGCCCCCGAAGGAAATGCGATTGAAATGGAACAGGCCGAGTTCCTGCGCGCGATGTCGGAAGGTATTGTGCCGACGGTAACGGGTGACGACGGACTGATTGCGCTTCGGCTCGCGACGGAGGTCCTGGAGAAAATCGGCGCCACAGAGACTCCAACCGGAAGAGAATAACAACCCCATCAGAGTACAGACTCATATCCGCAGACCCATTGGAGGGTGAGCGAAGTCGGTCCCACAATATTCGTATCGGCAGGGGAAGTCAGCGGTGACGCCCATGGTGCGGGCGTCATCTCAGCGCTTCGGCAGCGCTTTCCCGACGCAAGTTTCTTCGGCGTTGGCGGCGACAAAATGGCCGCAGCCGGTTTGGAGTTGCTGGCGCATGTTCAGGCTCTCGCCGTTATTGGCTTTGCCGAGGTCCTGCGGCTCGTGCCGCTCATCTATCGCACCCGCCAACGAATCCTGCGCGAAATCACCTCGCGAAATCCCGATTTATTGATTCTGATTGATTATCCCGGATTTCACCTTTCCCTTCTTCGCAAAGTTCGAAAGCTTCAACTGGCGAGGCGGCCGAAAGTCCTCTATTACATTAGTCCGCAAGTTTGGGCCTGGAGAGCCGGGCGAGCCAAGGAGCTCGCATCTCTTGCGGATCATATCGCGGTCATTTTCCCCTTCGAGACCAACATCTATGACGAGGTCGGGCTGCCCTGCACTTTTGTCGGCCATCCACTCTTGGACGAGCTCGAGGAAATCCCTCCTCGAGGTCAATTTCTGAAGTCGCTCGGCCTGGAACCGGACGACCGAGTCGTGGCTCTCTTGCCGGGTTCGCGGCAGCAGGAAGTTCGGCGACATCTGCCTGTGATGCTGGCGTCGGCGGCGATTCTGAAGCGATTCGTTCCCGCTGTCCGGTTTGTTGTGGCGCAGGCTCCTTCGCTACCCAGGCATCTCTATGAGCAGCTCGCATCGGAGCACTCCATCGCCGCGATATCGAATCAGACACACGCCATCCTCGCACATGCCAATAGCGCATGGGTAAAGTCAGGCTCGGGCACGATGGAAGCCGCCTATTTCGGCAATCCCTTCGTCGTTATCTATCGAACCTCGGGCGTAACCTATCGGCTTAGCAAGTGGGTTGTCAAGGTGCCCTATATTGCCATGCCGAATATCTTGGCGGGGGAGAAGGTAGTCACGGAGCTCGTGCAGCGAGATGCCACGGCCGAGCGGCTGGCGAGTGAAACGGTTCCGTTCTTATTGGATTCGAAAGCCGTTGAATCCTTCCGAAAAAGACTCAAGCCCGTTCGAGAAGCTCTCGGAGTTCCCGGCGCCGCCCAGCGCGTCGCGGATATCGCCGCCAAACTCATCGCTTCCTGAGAGGAAGATGAAGCTCGGCAAACGCATTCTCTTTTTTCTTGCTACTCGCTTCGGGCATCTTCTGGCCAGACTTGTCTGTCGCTTGGCGCGTGTTGAAATCGTGAACGCCGCACCCGTGCAAGACTTGGAGAGCCGGGGAGCGCCCGTTCTTTACGCCCTTTGGCATGGGCGCATGCTTGTGCCCGTTTGGTGGCATCGAGGAACGAGATCTATAGCCATGGTATCGCGGCACGAGGATGGGGAAATGGTCTCGCAACTCATCGCTCGGATGGGATACAAGACTGTGCGTGGCTCATCCACGCGAGGAGGCGGTTCGGCGGCGCGGCAGATGGTGGCCGCACTTCGCAAAGGAGCAGTCGCGGCGATGATTTGTGACGGCCCTCGCGGCCCTGCGATGAAGATGAAAATCGGAACCCCGTGGATTGCCGCGATGGGCGGAGCTTGGGTCGTGCCCATCACATGGGCAGGCAATCGCGTTTGGCGATTCCGCAGTTGGGACAGTTTTCAAGTGCCGAAGCCCTTCTCGCGCGCGGTCGTGCTTCTTGGAGATCCCTTGGCGCCCGTCGAGAAAGAGACTTCCGCCATTGAACAATTTCGCGTTCTTTTTGAGCGCCGAATGAATGAGCTTGTGCAAAAGGCGG
This sequence comes from bacterium, assembly GCA_043804575.1. GTDB lineage: Bacteria > Electryoneota > RPQS01 > RPQS01 > DYHQ01 > JAZDIW01. The sequence goes on along the minus strand of JAZDIW010000059.1, from coordinate 2,469 downwards.
AAGAGCTCGCGAAGGCGCCGACTCGATGATACACCTGTAGGGGCGCACCAATGTGTGCGCCCGCGAGAGTTTTATCAAAGGCATAATCATGAATCCAATCCGTGATTATTTGAAGTCCATCGAGCAAGATCTCGTTCTCGGCGATGCTACCGAGCACACGCATCGTGCGGCTCTCGAGACGCTTTTGAAGAGCCTGAGCGAGGATTCGGTGGTTACAAATGAGCCAAAACACATCGCAGTGGGCGCGCCGGATTTCGTGATTCGGCGTAAGATTAGCAAAACGCAATGGCTGCCGATTGGATATATCGAGACGAAAGACATCGACACCGAGCTTGACCTCGCGGAGAAATCTGAGCAGCTCAAGCGCTATTTGAAGCTTGACAATCTCCTCCTGACAGACTATCTCGAATTCCGCTGGTATGTTGGGGGTAAGATACGAACTTCCGCGCGACTTGCCCGCATCGAAAAAGGCAAACCCAGGCTGCTCAAAGACGGAGAAGAGAAAGTCAATGAACTTCTGCTCGGTTTCCTCAAACATGAGCCCCTGCCGATTTCGAGTCCTCAGGAGCTTGCAAAAACAATGGCCTCCCTCTGTCGCCAGATTGACGGGATTGTTGTCGACGCGTTTAGGGCCAATACCGCCTCGGATCTCCTGCGAGGCCTCAAGGAGGCTTTCGAACGGACGCTCCTGCCGGACCTCTCGCCCGAGCAGTTCGCCGACATGTTCGCGCAGACGCTCGCGTATGGTCTCTTTGCCGCGCGCATCAATCACTTCCGCGAACGGCCCAGCGAGGAATTCCGCCGAAGCGAGGCGGCGCGTGAAATTCCCAAAACAAATCCCTTCCTGCGCAAGCTCTTCGACACAATCACGGGAGCGGACATCGAAGACGAGCCGTTCATCGGATTCGTGGATGATTTGACCGCTGTGATGCAGCATGCCGACATTGGCGCCATCTTGCAGCACTTCGGCAGGCGCACAGGGCAGGAAGATCCGATTGTGCATTTCTATGAGACCTCCCTGGCGGCTTATGATCCCAAGCTGCGCGAATTGCGTGGAGTCTATTACACGCCTGAGCCGGTGGTTTCTTACATCGTGCGCAGCGTGGATATTCTGCTGAAAGAGAAGTTCGGTCTCAAGGACGGCCTTGCTGACCGCTCGACAATCGAGGTGAAGACCGAAGAGGACGGCGTGAAGAAGAAGAGGACATTGCCCAAGGTGCTGATTCTGGATCCCGCCTGCGGCACGGGCACATTCCTCTATGCCGTGATTGACCTCATCCGCAAGCGATTCATGGAGTCGGGCAATGCGGGCGAGTGGTCGGATTTCGTCCGCGAGCATCTGCTGCCGCGCATCTACGGTTTTGAGCTACTCATGGCTCCCTATGCCGTGGCGCACTTGAAACTTGCCATGCAGCTTGCAGGGCAGGACCTCGACGAGCCTTTGCGCACTCAATGGGCCTACGATTTCCACAGCGATGAGCGGCTCAATATTTTCCTCACAAACAGTCTGGAATACACCGAAGAGAAGCTACGCATGCAAGTGGGACCCTTCGAGAGGTTTATCGCTGACGAGGCGGTGGCTGCTCACCGAATCAAAGGACAGTGGCCGATTATGGTAGTTCTAGGCAATCCGCCCTACTCGGGTCACTCGGCAAACCGCAGCGAATGGGTGCAGTTTATTGCGTATGGCAGCTCCTATGTGAAGGACGGAAAGGAGCACGTAGCCGGGAAAAAAGGAGCTAAGGTTCGGCGAAAAACCTTCATAGGCGAGTTACTAAATGACTACTACTTCGTGGACGGTGAGCCACTTCGCGAGCGGAATCCCAAATGGCTTCAAGACGACTATGTGAAATTCATTCGTTTCGGGCAGTGGCGCATCGAACGCACCGGACATGGAATTCTCGCCTATATTTCCAATCATGCCTATCTCGATAATCCCACTTTCCGAGGAATGCGCCAGAACCTGATGCGTTCTTTCGACGAGATGTATCTGCTCGACTTGCACGGCAACGCAAAGAAAAAAGAGAAGGCGCCGGATGGCGGCGTAGACAAGAATGTCTTCGACATCCAGCAGGGAGTAGCGATAGGGATCTTTCTCAAGGGACCCGCGTCGGCAGCCGTAGGGGCACGGCGTGCCGTGCCCGCAGAGGTCCGCAAGAGCGACGCCTTCGGCCTGCGAGAACGCAAGTATCAGTGGCTTTTCGCCCACGACCTCCATTCCACGGAATGGGCTTCTATCGAGCCTGATTCGCCGTTTTACTTGTTTGTGAAGCAAGAGACTCAACTTCGCTCCGAGTATCAGAAAGGTTGGGCGATTAACAGCATAATGCCGGTGAACTCCGTGGGGATTGTCACTGCCCGAGATGACTTGACAATACGGTGGACCGCGCAAGAAATGGAGTCTGTAGTAAAAGACTTTGTTTCTCTTCCTGTTGAAGAGGCACGAGAAAAATACAACCTGGGAAAAGA
>JAZDIW010000058.1:0-2345 GCA_043804575.1 bacterium | reverse complement strand
ACTCCGTTGCCCTTCCGAAAGCTCCCGCAGACATGAAGCGCGTCGCCCTCAACGATTTGCGCTTGGCGCCTGGAGGGTAGACGGACGGGTTAACGCTCTATTAGATATATACCCGGTGGAGGGGAGAAATGACGTGTGATGTATGGAATTATTCGCAGGCTATTCCTTTTTGACTCCATCCAGCATTTCCCCAATCTTTTTACTAATATCTTCAATCGCTTCGTTTGCGGTGGATCTGACTTGCCCATCCTCATCCTGCAAGGCATCTCTCAGCGCCGGCAAAGCTGCAATAGCAATTCTGCCCAGGTTGCCTAGACTTCGCGCAGCCAACCATCTGACGGTCTTGTCTTTCGATTTCAAAGCAAGTATGAGAGCCGGAATGGATCCTTCCCCATATTCGCTAAGCAAGGTTGCCGCTGTATTCTGCACATCCAATTTGTCGTCGTACAAGGCCTCCTCGAGATAGGAGAGGAGATTGCCGGTCTTTGGGCCGATGCGGCTCAAGGAGGATATCACCTTATATCGTATCTCGCCGTCCGGGTCCTTGCGCAGATCGATTAGGAATGGAATCGATGTTTCCGCTAGCGGTCCGAGTTTCCCAAGGGACTGTATTGCTTCCCTCCTCACGCCGGTATCGTCATCCTTCAACGCCTGGATAAGATGAGGAACGGTTGTTGGCGCCCGTTCGCGTATATTCCCGAGGACTCGCGCGGCATAACGCCTGAGGACGACGTTGTCTTCTCCCAGCGCCTCAATCAGGACTGCCGTCGCCGGTTCGGATTCTTCGCCCAACTCATCCATCGCCTCGATCAGAGCGCACCGTTCATCTCCACTATGGAAATGAAAGAGATATGCGAGTTCCGACGCGACGCTGCGGCGAAGCGCGCTTACATTCTCTTTCTTCTTCTCCCATTCGATTTGCCTGTAATTCTGTTCAAATTCTGAAACCACCTGACTGAATTTCGGGAAGATAGCCATCAGAGATTCTGCAGCCTTCTTCCGCACCCCATCCGACACGTACAGCAAGGAGTGAATGATGTATGGAGATAGGATTCTCGATCTGTCGCCGAGTTTGGCAACGGCCTCGATGGCGAATATTCTGACGTCATCATTCCGGTCCTCTAGCGCGTCAACGAGAACGCGCATGGACTCAATTGGACTGTTTTCCAGTTCCAGGATCTTGTTCTCAACCACAACGCGTTCATCGACCACGTTTACCCTGGATGTGGCGATTCCGGTGGAAATAATCAAAGGGATGGATTCACCGAGGACGCTTCCCTTAATCGATACAAGAATCATTGTGATACAAACACTTCCGGATACTGGAATCTCGGACGTTCCGTGTTTCCACTTCTTCAGGGATTTCACGGCATATTCCAATGTGTTGGGTTCAACGCTTCCTATCTTGTGCGCGTCACCGTCCAGGAGTCCGGACTCCAAATACCCCTTTTTCGAGACAGGGTAGGAGTCGCCGCCGCAGAAATTGAGCTCGTCTTTCTCCTCGCATCCCGAAAGCGACAGTATCCTTTTCAGAATTCTGACAGATCCATCGCAGCCGTCAGGGAGATCCGCAGAAACATTCTGTATGTAAAATGAGATCTCGGTTGAGCAGAAGCAGCGGATTACATCGTCCATTCGAGCGTGGGTGGGCACCTCATGGGGCCATACGGAAGGCGCCAAGATACCGGCTCGAATGCCGTTGACCGGGTCGCCCCATGCGATGCCTTCGTTTTTTGGGATGTTTCCGGGCTTCAGGTCATGCGCGGGAGATTCGCCGACAGGAACTGGAGCAGTGTTATTTCGTTCCCAATTCCCGCAGCTGGCGGCGAATAAAGCGATGAGAATCGCGAGTATAGCTGTCGCGATTCTGCCAGCGACTTCTGGGGCATTCTTTTGAACAAACGATGGCCTCCGGCGGGTGGACGCCATATCGCTTTGTGTGGCAATATGTTGTGGCCATTCCTTGCCGGTCCTATCTTGGTCATCAATCCAAGGCTTCCTTTGGGCGACGCGTTTAAGTAATGCCATGCGCAGCAATGCGTTATGGCCAGTCTTTTGCATGTTTCCACCGTACATCACAATCCCTTCACATTCGCCTTTCTGCCCAGAGCACAAACGAATTCAGAAAGGTAGAGTTCGGTCTTTCTGTGAGAAAAGGGGCAGAGAGGCAACTCGGGCAGCAGTGTAGGCTGCCAGCCGAGATTGCCAACCTGGAAGACAAGGGGCAAGTTGTTGAGGAGGTCATCGAGGCATGAACACCGGCGAAGGCATCTCGGTCCGCTACAAGTTCCACATCGCGCGGCCCTCGAAGAGCATCAGACTCCGGCCCGGGCCGAAGCCCGCAC
>JAZDIW010000057.1:0-5759 GCA_043804575.1 bacterium | reverse complement strand
CGGCTTCGGGCACCATTCCCTTCTGCACATAGAGTTTGACGAGAAGCTCATAACTCTGCAGCATCTCGGGATTGAGCTGCACCGCTTTTCGACAGGCGTTGATGGCCATGTCGGTTTGGCCAAGCTGGCTGTGGCAGACGCAGAGATTGTGGTAAACCCCCGCATCCTCCGGCTCTGCGGCGAGCGCGCGCAAATAGAGTCGAATTGCGCCTTCATAGTCTCTCTTCTGCGCCAGCGCATTGCCGTTGCCCAAGAGGTCCTTCGCCTGAGGCCGCCCCAATAAAAAGGCTCGGCTATAGGCTTGAATGGCCTCATCATAAGAACCCTTGATGAAATAATACCGCGCCAGCAGGCTCGGCGTTTCATAGCGATCCGGAGCGATTCTGCAGAGAACTCGAATGTGCGGACCAGCCTTGGTCGTGTCTCCTCGGTCAATGAAATACTCCGCAAGCCTGTGATGGCCCACCCAGGCGTTGGGATCCAGCTCCACAAGTCTCCACGCCCACCGAAGGGCATTTTGCTGATCCCCTGCACGGCTGCAAGCCTCGCTCAAATTCGCCGCGGCAAGAGAAGAGGTTGGAAACCTCTCCATCATATGCGACCAGAGCAGAAAATCGCCGCGCAGAATCGGCAGGCGCAGAAATGTGAGCACCGCAAAGACAAGCACCAAAGGTGTCCACAAAATTGAGAGTCGCATCCTCTCATTTTGGGGAAACAGCCGTCCGCTCAGCCCGCTCAGTCCCACGACAACGAACAGCCAGAGGCCCGGCAGACCCAGATAGCCGTAGAACGAGGCGATGGGCGCGAAGGAATATCCCAGCGCATAAGCCGGAAACAGGACGATTCCATACCAGAGCGCACCGACCGCAAAGAGCTTCTTGTGCAGGAATCCCCATAGGAGAAATGCCAGCATGACAAGGAGCAATATCCATCCCGCGAGGAGAGCCAAGCCGAATCCCCCGGAAGCAGACCATGACAGCTCCTCAAAGAAATGATAATGCAGAGGAACCAGCGCCGAAAAGGCGGTTTTCAGATATTTCTCCGCCAAGAGCGATAAGCCGGCGGAATGCCCTGTCATCGGCTGTCCGAAGAAGACTTGTCCGAGCGTCGCCCATCTCAAAGCGAAAAAAAGCACGATGGGCACGAGCAGAAGCGCATAGCTTTTCCAAGGAAACGCACGCAGGGATTCGGCGACATTCTTCCGCGAGGAAACCGCGTAATGCACGAGCAAGGCAATGACGGGTGCGATCAGGGCGGTTTCTTTCGAGAGCAATGCACCCATGAAAGCGGCCAGAGCTCCCACCATCGGGGCGAACTTGGCAGTCTGCAATCCCTTCAAAAATGCGATGAGAAAGAGCAAGGTAAAGAAAGCGGCCCAAAGATCGGTGCGGCCTGAAATCCAGCCGACCGATGTCATCGCGGCGGGTGCTACTCCAAAGAGCAAGGCGACCCAATAGGCATTTCTGAATCCAACGAGCGGGGAGAGCAGCAGCAGAACCAGAATACAATTGGCAATGTGAACCAGCAGATTGGACAGATGATAGCCCCAAGGTTTCAGACCAAAGAGCTGCCCATCAAGCCAGAAGGTCAAGGAAATCCACGGACGATAGTAGGGGCCCGGGCCGGAGGTTCCGGAGACGCCCCAGGTGTAGCCTTTCGTCAGCAGGTCTCCAAGGGACGCCGGTGACGAAAGACCCTCGGCTTGCTTTGCGATGAGGTGGTGGTCGTCCGAAAGAAAACCCGAGTGGAAGGCCGGCCAATAGGTCAAAGCAATCACAACCAACAGAAGAACGACAAGAAAATTGCGCACCTTCCAAGTCGTCGGCGGTTTCTCCGTCATCGAACTCCACGCGGGAACTTGCTCTTCAGCGCTTCCTCCACACAGGGCGGAACAAACGCACTCACATCGCCATGAAGTCGGGCCACTTCACGCACGATATTGCTATTGAGATAGGTGAATCGCTCATGGGGCATCAGAAAAACGGTCACGACTCCCGTGGAGAGCTTTCGGTTGGTCAGTGCCATCTGAAATTCATACTCGAAGTCGGAGACGGCCCGCAGCCCGCGGATAATGGCGACGGCCCCCACGGATTCGGCAAAGCGGACGGAGAGTCCGTCGAAGTCCGCCACTTCGACATCGGGAATCTCTTGGACGGAGAGTCGAATTTGCTCGCGACGCTCGTCCAGCGAAAACAGAGGCGCTTTCTCCGGATTCTCGGCCAGCGTGACGATCACGTGATCAAAAATCATTCTTGCCCGACGGATGACATCAATATGACCGTGGGTGATGGGGTCAAAAGTCCCCGGATAGATCGCCGTTTTCAAGATGTCTCCTTGGATTTGGATTTCCACATGACGACTTCCGTTCCCTTCTCTCGGGAGTGAACTTCCACTTCGTCCATCAGATGGCGCATAATGTGGATGCCTCGTCCCCCCTCTTTCAGGACATTTTCGGGCAGAGTCGGATCCGCGAGTCCTCCGGGATTGAATCCCTTGCCCTTGCCCTCGTCCAAGACGCGAACCTGCACGGCATCCTCGCGCTGTTCAAAACGAATGACAATGGTTTTGCGCGCATCATGGTGATGCGCGTGTACGATGGCGTTGTTCACCGCTTCGGTGACGCAGATGGCCAGGTCGCTGACGGCATTTTCCGCAAATCCCATCTCTTGCGTGATGCGCTCCGTCCATTCCGCCGCCGCCTGCAGCTGGTCGAAAGAGGAGCGAATCATGAGCATCGCTTTGGCACTTGAGAGAGTCATCGGAATTTCACCACGGAAAGCGTCAAATCATCCTGAGGAAAGTTCTCGGATTCGAATCGTTGCACCTCACGGCTGATTCTCCTCACCATATCCATGGCACTCAGATCCCGATAGCTGCGGACAAGGTCGAGCAGGCGGCGAACTCCGAATTCTTCGCCCTCGTCATTGCGGGCTTCCGTGACTCCGTCCGTATAGAAGATGAGGACATCTCCGGAACGGAGCTCCACGCGAGCTTCGGCGTATTGGGCTTCGAGAAAGGAGCCGAGCAAGAGCCCGCCCACTTCGAGGGGAATCTCTCGTCCGTCGCGCAGGATGAAGGGCGGATTGTGACCGGCATTGGAGTAGGTCAGGACATGATGGCGCCGGTCAATGACGCCATAGAATCCGGTGACGAACTCCTCCGGCGGATTCGACTCATAGAGGAACTGATTCACCTTCTGCAGAATCGTCGAGATGGCGTAGTTGGAGCGCGATTCCAGACGGAGACTTGCGCGGAAGCTGGCCATGAGGATAGCGGCCGCGACGCCCTTGCCCGCGACATCGCCGATCGCCACTCCCAAATCCGTTTGTGTGATGGGAATGAAATCATAGTAGTCGCCGCCCACTTCGAGGGTGGGAAAATTGAGGCCGCCCAAGTCGTACGGCTCGAACTGCGGCATGGTTGTCGGGAGAAAGGAGAGTTGAATGCGCCGCGCGATGGAAAGCTCTTCTTCGAGCCGCTTCTTGACGATCATTTCACGATGAAAGCGCTCGCGCTCCAAGGCGACCGCCACATGGCTGGCGAACGTGTGCAGAGGCTCCAGATCTTGCTCGCCGTAGCGGCCCAACTCATTCGATTCGAGGTTGAGACATCCCAAGATATCGCCGCCGGAGACAATGGGAACGGCGATTTCGCTGTGCGTGGCATCTCGGGCTGAGATATAGCGGGAGTCGCTATGCACATCGGGCACGACGACGGACGCTCCGTTCTGGACAACCCATCCCACAATCCCCTCACCGACCCGCACGCCTTCATTGAATTTCTTCTGGAGTCGTTGACGATCCGATGTTTCATAGCCCACCAAGAACTCGGCGTCCACTCGATTCTTCTCGCGATTGATCAAAAAAATTCCCGCGGCGTCGTAATCCACGACTTGACGAAGGGATTCGATGATGGTGCGCAGGAGTTCATCCAGATTGAGCTTGCCGGAGAGCTTCAGGCCGATATGGAGAAATGTCTCGTTCTCCTGCCGCTTTCGCTCGGCTTCGCGCAGGAGGTCGAGCACGGTCGCTCCTCGCAGGGCTTCGCGGGAGACATCGAGTAGAAGCTGGAGTTCTTCCGGGCGGATGTGGCCTTGCGCCAGGTTGTCGGCCGTCTCATGGGCCAAATGGCCCAGCTCGGCCAGCCGCTCGGCGATTCCGCCGAAATCCGGGGCGTGGTCGGGCGACATCAGAAACTATTTACCGCGCCCTCGACGGTGTCGTGGCATTCGAAAATCGTGTTCAGTTTCGTGATCACAAGCAAACTCTGAATCTTGTCCGTGGTGCGTGCAAGTTTCATCTCGCTCCCGGCATTGCGCATGGTCGTGAAACCGCTGATGAGCAAGCCCAATCCCGAGCTGTTCATCCATTCGACGCCGCCCAAGTCGAGCACGACTTTGCGCTCTCCGCGCGCAATCGCCTGTTTGAGCTGCTCATGGAATTGGGTGGATTCGGGCCCACCCATGATTTTTCCTCTCAGAGCGAATACGAGGACTTCTCCCCTCTTCTCGGTCGTTAGCTTCATGATTTTCTCCCGCTTTTTCGGGTTACCCAAAAAAAACTATTCTTGATTGGCTGAACTGAGCAGAGTCAAGTAGGTTGAGGGTCGCCCTTATTTCCTTTGCAGATCGAAGAGTGAGGGCTCCCAAAAACTGCGAATGGCCTCTCCGGGAAGGCGCGGGTCTTGCGTATCCCGTGGATATCCGAGCAAGACTCGCACCGAGCCGAAATAGGCATGAACTTCGTAATTCATCCCCGGATAGAAAAGCGCCGCGCCGTAGTGAACAAAACAGGTGTCGTCGGTGTGGTCGAAATAGAACCAGGCGCTCTCCCCCTTGGATCGAAGAAAAACAAGATAGGCGGACGGCAATCCCGACACGGCGTTTGGCGACCAGCATAGGTGGAAATCCGGGCCGCTCTCGGTAACCGCCAGATTGGCCAAAACGCTCGCGCTCGTTTGCAAAAAAAGCGAGTCATTGCGCTCTCCGGGACTCGCCTGCGTCACAATGGGCATCAGAATCAACAACACAACCGGGAAAAACCGAGTCATTCTCTATTCCTCGGACTGCGTGATGAGAATGATCCGGTGAACGCCTCGATCCTCGTCCACGAAGACTCCTTCGACATGCAGGCCTTCTCCATGAATCTCTTCGGCGGTTTTGCCGGCTTCCACTCGATGTCTCAGCTCGCGCTCGAGGGGGTGCAATCGGGACGGGCAGCTCAGTGGCGGCGGGGCCATGCGCAGTGTGCGACGGCCGTTGTCGAAGATAGTCAGCACCGCCGGGCGATGCCGTACGCGCGTCCTCGCGACGACTTCCCAGCTCGCATGAGGGTAGCGCGCCTTCAGCTCATTCAAAGAAAGCCGCTGCGCCTCCGTACGAAAGGTCTCGGGCGGCAATATCAGATCTTGCGCAAGTTCATGAGCTTCTTTCTCGTCGGTTGTGCTGATAGGACGCTCGCCCGAGCCGTGTTTCAAAAGCAAATGAGCCAGCTCGTGGCAGAAAGTCCAATTCATTCGTTCCTCGGAAAGGTCGAGGTCAACAACGATCGTCCTTTCGGGAATCGAATATCCTCGCACGCCACCTTCCAGTCGCTGCAGACGCAACTCGATGTTGTGGCGGCGGGCCATATCGAGGAGGAATCTCACCGCACCGGCTGTTTCGACTTGCGAAAATCGAGAAGAGCCTGAATGAAGAATTGTTTCGAGGGACGAATGCGGCTGTTGAGGCGAATCGTGCGCAGGATTTCCTTCTCCTCGTC
>JAZDIW010000056.1:0-5533 GCA_043804575.1 bacterium | reverse complement strand
TTCAAGCGGAGGATTACGCGCCCGAGAAATTCGAGATCATCATTGTGGACGGCGGATCAACAGATGGAAGCCGGGAATGGCTCAGCACTCTCGAGGACTCCCAATTTCGCGTCATTCTTCAAAATGAAGATCGAGGTCGTTCGGCACTTCGAAACGATGGGATTCGTATCGCGCAAAATGATATTGTTATTATGCTCGATGGCGATCATACCATCGGCAAAGACTTCATCCTCGCACACGCACAGCGACATGCAGAACGCGAGTGTGTTGTGGTGGGGCAATCCCAATTCAGCAGAGATTGGCGCACTCGAGCGTTGCTTCGTTATCTGAACACGCGAGGAGCTCGGAAGTTGCCGCCTGGCAAGCCTCTGCCCGGGCGCTACTTCATCACAAGGAATTGCTCGGTGCCGAAAGCTCTCTTGCAGCGCGTTGGCCTCTTTGACGAGACATTCACAACCTGGGGAGGAGAAGACCTCGAGTTAGGCGTGCGACTTGCCAAAGCAAAGATAGAGATTGTCCATGAGCCGCGAGCGCAGGCCTGGCATCACCACTACCGCCCGCTGAAGGCTTTACTCAAGAATTTGGAGCGATACGGGAAAGAATCGATTCCTTACTTGCTCAAGAGGCATCCGGAACTTTACCGGGAATTGAATCTTCATCGACTGAAGAGTCCATGGGTACGATTGCTTATGACGGCAGCAATCTATTGCCCCATTCGAACCGTCGTGGGATTGCTGCTGCCCTTCTATGTGCCATCTGTTGTCTTTGACTATCTTCATCTGCGGCAATACGGCCGCGGATTTCTGCGCTCACAAAGAGGAAAATCCTTATGCCAGAGATTATAGACGGTCGGAAAATCGCCAATGAGATCAAAAGGGAAGTCGCCGCTTCGATCGAATCATTGGCGCGTGAAAAATCAGTCGTGCCTCATTTGGTCGTTTTGCTCGTTGGCAATGATCCGGCCTCCGAGGTCTATGTAAAGGGGAAGGCGAAGACAGCTCAGGAACTGGGAATCCACTCGGAGACGACAAGGCTTCCGTCCACAGTGAAAGAGGACGATGTTCTACGAATTGTTGATACTCTCAATGAGAATGCGAGCGTTCATGGAATCCTCGTGCAGCTTCCGCTGCCGCCTCAGCTCAAACCGGAGAGAATACTCGAGCAGATTCATCCTTCCAAGGATGTGGACGGATTGCATCCCGCGAATTTGGGTCTGTTGGCGGCGGGGCGGCCTCGCTTCATCCCGTGCACGCCCTATGGAGTCTGGGAGCTTCTGAAACGAACCGGGCACTCGCCGTCGGGAAAAGAGGTTCTAATTCTTGGCCGCTCAAATCTTGTGGGGAGACCGCTGGCGCTTCTCCTCTCCATGAAAGCACGCGACTGCAACGCTACCGTAACGGTCTGCCATTCTCAAACGCCTAATATAGCCGAGGTGACGCGGCGTGCGGAGATTCTCGTTTCCGCCATCGGCCATCCCCATTTTGTCACGGCAGATATGATAAGGCCGGGCGCCGTCGTCATTGATGTGGGAATCCATAGGCGAGAGGATGGAAAGCTCGCAGGCGATGTGGATTTTGACGCGGTGTTGCCGATGGTGTCTGCGATCACTCCCGTGCCGGGAGGAGTGGGTCCGATGACGATTGCCATGCTAATGCACAATACATTGCAGGCAGCGCAGTCGGCTTGATTTTGTCAGGCTTCACAGTTAAATTATTACTATTGTTGAAGAAGATACTGGCGATGGAAATACCCATCCGTTGAACTATTTAAATGGAAAGCAATGACAATGGAAAGCAAAAACATTCGTCGAATCGAAGCTTTGGATTATCACAGTCGCGGCCGAAAGGGAAAGATCGAGGTTATTGCATCCAAACCCTGCAAGAGCCAACGGGATCTTTCACTTGCCTACACTCCGGGAGTGACCGAGCCTTGTCTCGAAATCGCCAAAAATCCCGACGATGCCTATCTCTACACGGCCAAAGGTAACCTGGTTGCCGTCATCAGCAACGGAACGGCCGTGCTGGGCTTGGGTAATATCGGAGCCCTTGCCGGGAAGCCCGTCATGGAAGGGAAGGGAGTTCTCTTCAAGCGTTTCGCGGACATTGATGTGTTCGATATTGAACTCAACACCGAGAATGCCGATGAAGTCATCCAGGCCTGCAAGCTGCTGGAGCCGACTTTCGGGGGGATCAATCTGGAAGACATCAAGGCTCCGGAGTGCTTTCATATCGAAGAAACGCTTATTCGAGAGCTTTCTATCCCCGTTTTTCACGATGACCAGCATGGCACGGCGATCATCTCCGGCGCAGGTCTTCTGAATGCCCTCAAGATCGTCGGCAAGAAGATTGACGAAGTGAAAGTCGTCTTTAACGGAGCGGGCGCGGCGGGGATTGCGTGCGCGGCTTTCTATCTATCTCTGGGAGTTCGCAAGGAGAATGTCATTCTCTGCGATTCTCAAGGAGTCATCTTCGAGGGACGCACAGCCGGCATGAATCCTTACAAGGCTCGCTTCGCTGCGAAGACAGATGCGAGAACCCTCGCGGATGCCATGAAAGGAGCCGATGTCTTCTGCGGAGTCTCGGTGAAAGACTGCGTGACGAAACAGATGCTTCGTTCCATGGCCGACAAACCCATTGTTTTTGCCATGGCCAATCCTGATCCGGAAATCACTTATCCCGATGCCATTGCGGCGCGAGACGATGTGATTATGGCGACGGGCCGCAGTGATTATCCCAACCAGGTGAATAATGTGCTTGGATTCCCGTTCATCTTCCGCGGGGCTTTGGATGTTCAGGCGACCAAGATCAATGAAGAGATGAAGAGAGCCGCCGCCTACGCTCTGGCGGAATTGGCCATGGAAGATGTTCCCGATATGGTTTGCCGCGCCTATGGAGTGGAGACGCTGCAATTCGGTCGCGATTATATTATTCCGAAGCCCTTTGATCCGCGCGTGCTTCTTCGTGAAGCACCCGCGGTCGCGAAGGCGGCGGTGGAAACGGGAGTCGCGCGTAAACCCATCACCGATTGGGGAGCCTATGTCGAGGAGCTCGAGAAGAAGATCTTCCCGGGACGCGAAGTCGTTCGGAAGATCATCAACAAAGCCAAAAAGAATCCCAAGCGAATTGTCTTTCCCGAAGGGGATCACGAGAAGATTATCCGCGCGGCTCAAATTATCATCGATGAGGAAATCGGAAAACCCATTCTTCTTGGAAAGCCTGAACTCATCCGCCAAAAAGCCCAGGGCATGGGATTTGATTTGTCCAAGGCGACTCTTGTCAGTCCCGATGAATTCCCGAAACTGGACACTTATGTGGAAGAATTCTGGAACCTGCGCAAACGAAAGGGGATCACTCGCCGAGACGCGCGCCGTCTGGTGCTTCAAAAGAATTTCTTCGGCCCGATGATGGTGCACATGGGAGATGCCGATGCCTTGGTGGCCGGAGTTGCTCAGCACTATCCGGACACCTTGAGGCCTGCTCTTCAGGTCATCAAAACAGGAGAGGGGACGCGCATTGTCTCCGGTGTGTATATGATGATCTTCAGGGATCGAGTGATTTTCTTTTCGGACACGACGGTGAACATTGAGCCGACCGCCGAAGATCTTGTGGAGATTGCCGTGGAGGCGGCGTCTGTAGCCCGAGCATTCGATTTTGAGCCGCACATTGCCATGCTTTCCTTCTCCAATTTCGGCAGCGTGAAGCATCCTCAGGTGGAGAAGGTGCAGCAGGCCGTTCGCCTTCTCAAAGAGCGCCATCCGGATCTTATCGTGGACGGCGAAATGCAGGCGGACACCGCCGTGGTTCCCGAGCTCTTGAATGGACAGTATCCTTTTTCCAGCCTATCCAACAAAGGATTGGTAAATGTTCTGATATTCCCGGAACTCATTGCAGGAAACATTGCCTACAAGTTGCTGCAGCGTCTGGGCCAGGCCGAGGCAGTGGGTCCGATTCTGGTAGGCCCCGAGAAGTGCATTCATGTGCTTCAACAAGGCGCCGAAGTCAGCGAAATCGTGGACATGGCGGCCATCGCCGTAGTCGGTGCTCAATAGTATTTTCCATGATATAGACCAAAGCAGGAAGGCAGGCCCGGGCTATTTGGCGCGGGCCGCTTCACTCCTGAATTCATGTCCGAAATGAAAGAGAATCTCCATCAAAGTATATGGCTGAGGGGAACCCGAGGCAGCGGGAAGACCGATTGGCTTTGCCAGAGATATGTGAAGCTCTCGGATTCCGGCGTTCCCTCAAACAAGATACTTCTTCTCGCCACGGATGAGGCAAGGGCACAGATCGTTTGCAGGCAGATATTGCTGCGACTCGGTGGACTTTGGGCAAGTCGCATAAGCGGCATCGGCTCCTTTCTGACGGAATATGCCCGTGAAGTCCTCGCTCGGCGGGGACATCCTCTCTTTCCCCTGCAATTTGCCACTCGATGGAGACTCTATCGGTGGCTGAAGAACCGGCTTCCCGAAGAGCAGAAGATTCTCGCCGGCCATTACCTTTCGCTCTTTGACGATTGGAGAAAGTGGCACCTCAGTCCGTCTGTGTTGGGTGAAATCCCTCTCTCGGAATATCCGTCCGATGAATGGAAGAAGCTGCTTTCACTCTATGGTGAATTCCGCTCCGTCTTTGAGGAGAACCATTTGTCGGATCTCGTCTCCCTGGCTCAGGCTTTCGTGGAGAACAGACAGGACAATGGCTTCCTGCCCTCCCATGTGTTGGTGGATGACGCTCATGAGCTCAATGCCGCGACTTGGCCTGTTGTGGCGAGGCTCTGTCGCCAGGCAAGATTCGCGCTGACCATGTTGCCCGAGGGCCGACTCTACGAAGAAGTCACCGACTCCGAGCGAAGAGCCGTGCGGGAACTTGCCGATGAGGAGGTATTAGGCACCGTTCCGGCGTTGCCTCTCGCCTTTTCGGAAAGCATCGAGCGGCTTCTTGCCGATGAAAAGGGCGAGTGCCACGGAAGTTGGACTTTGCTGCGTGCCGCATCTCCCTTTGAAGAGCTCTTGCAGGGTCTTCTCTGGGCAAAGCAGCACTCTGCCACCGAGCGAGTCGTCGTCTTTCTGACAGCGCCTTCCGCGCAGCTTGAATGGTTTCTTGAAGCAGCCTCGTGGCTGGAGTTGGACGTGGCACTTGAGGGCGGTTTCCGGAGTCACTGGCTTCCATCCCTCGGACAGCTTACTCATCACGATAGAAACAGCGAAGTCTCACTGGAACAAAGCGGATTTCTGCCCGCCACACTTTGGCGCGCTTGTCTCTTCGGACTGCTTCGTGATAACTTTGAAATGGAGAATGAAGAGACAATTTCTCCTGATTCCATTCCAGAAGAGATGCAATTCGAAGAGGCGCTAAGGCGAGGTCTTCTGAAGTGCGAGTTCCGTCCCAATCTCCGGTTGGAGCGGGGAATTGAAGTGACTACTTTGGAGCGACCTGATTTGGCCGTTGGAGCTCATGTTTGGATCGTGGGTCTTTCCCGCGATTCGCTGCCGGGTTCCTTGCCGCAGAATCCGCTCTTTCCTCGAGATGCAGCCCTG
>JAZDIW010000055.1:0-3495 GCA_043804575.1 bacterium | reverse complement strand
ACCATCTTGTTCTTCAGCACACTGCTTTTGTCCTGCTCGCCCACCTTTCTCCACACACGTCGGCCGGAGTGGCATACCAAATTCATATCGAAGACGACACTATTCGACGGACCCTGGGATGCTTACGACACGCAGAGTTCCGATTCTGCTCTAATCCATACCACCGGGGGAGATTCGAGCCCCGAAACCTCATGGCTTATCGCGCCCGATGGGCAAGTCATTTCTAGCCACACCCCTGTCGGAGCGATTTCACGAGATGGCAAATTCGGCATCAATGGGGAAGGTCTAATTGAATTCAAGACAAACAAAGTACTCTTCAACAGGGATTTGCGGGGCGATTCCTCTCTGCCCCTGAATCAATCAACTGCCATCTCTCCCACTGGGAAGCTCATTGCGGTATTCCCAAGTCTTCTAGGGACCGCTGAGGCTTCCTTCCTGCATATTCTCCGACCGAATGGGGAAATGGCCTATGATCTTTCTTCCTCGCTACGAGGGCTAGTAGATTTGACACATGGCGGCCGATTGTACGGGAAATTCATGACAGACGAATCTCTATTAATGGTGCTGAATGGAGATTCCTCAGATGAGGTGGTCTATCTTGCATTTCAGAGCGGAAAAAGCTGGAGGCATTTGAAGCGCAGGCACACGATGATGTTCCCTTGGATTGAGGGAAGATATGGTATTACCGCCCTGGCATGGGGCGGCCTGGACGGCGAGATATGCGCATTTGATGACGCGGGGAACGAACTGTGGGCGCGAGACGGGCGGATCGTATCAAGTCTCCCTACTCCACTAATGTCACCATCGGGCAAGCACATTGGCGTGTCGTTTGAGGGCCGGCTCCTGACCGTCCTTGACGCATGGACCGGGAAAGAGATTTGGGTGGGCAAGAGTTATTTGTCTCCAATGACCTTTTCAAAGGACGATCGGTTTCTTATTGCTGCGGTGGAAGCGGAAATGAGACGAGTATGGCTCGATTCAGGGATGCAGGAAGACATACATCTTCCGACTTCTTTCGCGAAAGAGGATATGTCAATTACGCTATTGAACTCTCATTTCTTCGAAGAAAGTGGCACCGTTGTGATTGCCAGAGGAAGCCAAGTTGTTGGTCTTCGAATAGTGCCATGAGGCCATCTAACATTGGATGCAGCCGACCGCGCCGTGCGCCGTCGGCGCGGTGGGAACGCGGCGGCTGACCCTGGCGTTATATGGCCTTAGAGCATCCAGTCTCAACGACTACTCCAGGATTGTAGCGCGATGACGACGCCTGGGCGACTTGAAGAGAGTCATATCGCAGGCTACAACACCCTCGCACGGCAATTCGTGGGGGAACTCCATCGAGCGCTCCCAAACATGACCTACGCTGCGAAGCTCGAACAAACTCTGGAGATTCGTTTTGCGGCCAAGAACCCCGAGGTTGGCGACCTATGGGTTGTCATTGAGCCCGACGAAATCACGGTATGCATCGGGCGCTACTTCCACAGTCACTGCTGGCCAAACAGGGGAAAGGGTGATTCCCAAGAGCAGGCAGAAGCCGTCGCAATCAAAGAGGCGATTGAACTCATCCGCGGAGTGTTCGAAGACAAGATTGTGATGGAGCTCTGCTATCGTGGGACGCGGCTCGTTTGGACAAGTCTCCGTCCACTATCTAGAGATGTGTGGTCGCATGAGGTAGAAATTGACTCTGCGCCGCCATGGACGGCGCTTTTTCACTGGCTGATGGGCCGAAAGAAAACCACAAAATGTTATGTTTGGTCAGGCCCCTGTCAGCCAGCGCAACAGCAGAAGCGTAATGGATAGCCATATAACCTTCGCTAGAGCGGCCCCGCGTTCAGCTTCTTCACGCGGTGCCAACTGCCGCTCAGCGCGCACGTTATATGGCCAGGAGACAAGATGGATTCTGACAGTGCGGGTAAACTGTTCTTCTTCGCAATATTCGCTTTGGTTGCGGGCTATTTCATCTTCGGACTGATTAAGTACGGAGGATTCAAGGCAGCCATGTTCGGTGCGATCATCGAACGCACCGTCGGCGAAGTCTCGGGGGGAGGATTTAAGTTCGGGAGCATCGTCCTCAGGGTGCACACTCTCAACAGTGATTCCCCCGAAAAGGCAGTTGGCCTAGAGGTCATCACAAAATCAATTGCGAGCTACCATATGATGCCTATTACATTATCGGGGCCAGAAACGACGAGGTTGGCGGCGCTCCTTCAATCAGCCGCAGAAGGGAAACATGCCATATAACCTTCGCTGGAGCGGCGGCGCGGTGCGGAAAGCGTTGCGCCCCAATTGCCGCTCAGCGTCACGTTATGCCCATGGCGGAACGACGGAATTGGCCTTGACATGACCGATTACACATGTTATACACACTAGTAGAGGTGTCCTATGACTCGCATGCAGATTCTGCTTGCTGACAAGGAAGTCCGGGCCTTGCGTCGCGAGGCTGCTCAGAGTGGAAAGAGTTATTCCATGCTGGTGCGCGAAGCCATTGACAACGTTTACTTGTCCCGGTTCTCCGACAGTGAGATCGCGGGAATGGCCAGCGAAGCCAAACAGGGCAGGGGTGTACGGAGGTTCAAGAACCTGCAGGATGCCCGCCGCCATTTGTGGTCGCTGTAGGGCGGATTCCCTCTTGTGCTCCAATTCGCATTTGCTCGTAGCTTCCAGAAGAGCCTGAAGGGTCTCCCCGCTCGGGAAAAGGTCGCCATTCAACGTCAGTTGGATTCCTTCATACTGGCCATCGACGTTCGACAAATCCCCGCTGGATACGGCCTAAAGAAACTCGACGATCAGCTTTGGGAGTTCCGAACAGATTTGGCCCTACGGGTCCTGTTTCATTGGGAGAAGGATGCTATTACGTTCCTTTTTGTCGGCAATCACAACGAGGTCCACCGCTTCTGCAAATACTATCGCTAGGGCATAACCTTCGCTCTACCCGCCGCCAAGCAGGCTCGGCGGCTCGCAGAAGCTTAAGGGAGCGCGGCAGAGCGTCTATGCTGATAGCCCTGCCGAATTGCCCTTGACGAGGTGAGTCACTTGTGATACACTAATTGTATGCCCACCAAGAAGCCGCGACTTATCGTAACCCTGGAGCCTAGCCTCTACGCCAAGGTCATGGCAATCTCCAAAACGAATGGAACAACCCTGTCCATGACCGCTCGCGACCTGATACGCGAGGCCTGCGAGGACATAGAGGATCTTGGTTTGGTCGCCATGGCAAGAAAAAGGCTCAAGGCGCCAGGCAAAGGGCGTTGGCTGAAACACGACCAGGTCTGGAAGTAGCTCCCCGTGTTCGAGGTCCTTTACCATCCCTTGGTCGTAACGGAGGACATCCCTGGCCTCAACCGCGATATAAGGGTGAGGGGCTCCCAGTTGTTAGGACCACGGCGGACCTGATTTAAGGTGGCCGTTGCCGTTGTTGTTCGAAGGGAAAGAGAAGGCCGTCGTCGGCCGTTCCTCTTTCTCTTTGCTACTTTCTCTTTCTGTGAATTGCTGTGG
>JAZDIW010000054.1:0-7990 GCA_043804575.1 bacterium | reverse complement strand
CGATTTTCATCACCGCGTACGCACCGGCCACAAGCAGCAAGATAGCAATTCCAAGAACCCAGAATTCCTTTTTCATCATTCGTTCTCCCTAAAATCCACCAGTCGAATCTCCCCAACTTGAAGAGATTCGCTCGCCTTTTCAAATCAACGGTCGATAGCCTCGGCTGAACCAACCTTTTCAATCACGACATGACTCCTGTCTGGACAGACTTCCTCCAGATGCGTACTTCGGATCCTCTCAACCTGAATTCTGTCTTCAATCACCTTGGGGTCAGTCTCCAGTGATTTCAAAACCCAGTCTATCATTTCGCGTGTGCCAGATGGGCCACCGGTGCCTGGCAAACGATAGTATACCCACCTGCCTGACTTCCGTCCCTCGACAAGTCCGGCTTGCTTGAGAATACTCATGTGTTTCGAGACGGTTGACTGCGCAAGATTAGAAAATTCAGCGAGTTGACACACGCAAAGCTCGCCATCTCGAAGCGCTAGCAGCATCCGCACTCGATGCTCATCGGCAAGGGCATTGAAGATAGAAATAGTCTGATTCATGTCATATTTTCTCATTTCGACAGATGACGAAATATAAGAAATCCCTTGACAATTGTCAAGGGATAACCTGGACATCAAGTCACTCGCTTGACTTATTGCTGCCAAGCCGCCGATTTGGGGCTATCGCCTCTGTGCCAATTCCTCAATCGCCTCAACCAACGGCTCCCATCCGAATCGTTGCGCTGCCCTTTCCAGTCCGGGTTTCATTCTTTCGCCCAGACCCTCTTTCAGAAAGCGAACGCAAGCTTCGGCAAGCGCGGATGGATTTTGCGGCGGCACCATGAGTCCCGATTCGCCTTCGTCAACCACCTCCGGCAAGCCGCCCACACGCGTCGTAATGACTGGGAGGTCGTGTGCATAGGCAATCTGAATGATGCCCGACTGTGACGCACTGCGGTAAGGTAGCACGGCGACATCCGCCGCACGAAAATAGATTCCCACTTCTTCGTTCGGGACATAATGGTCAATCCAAGTTGCCGCCTCTTTCAATGGAGATTTTGCCATCCGCTGTTCATACTCTTCCCGCTCCCCATAGACCTCCCCCACAATCAGAAGACGAACTCCCCCAACCTCTTTGTGAATCTGAGGAAAAGCATCGAGAAGGTCCACAAGTCCTTTGTAAGGCTTGATGAATCCAAAGAAGAGCAAAACATGTGGCTCGCAAATATCCAACTTCTGCCGCGCTTGCTCCCGGGTCAGGCTCGAAGGATAGCAATCGTAGAGCGGATGATGCACTCGTCGAATTCTGTCCGGTGGAACCTTTGGAAATCGCTCTTGAAATTCTTTGTGTACCGTCTCCGACTGCGCAATATATCCATGAAATGGACTCAGACCAAAACGAGTCCAAAATTTCCCCATCGGCCAGCCTTCGTGAGGCACGACATTATCCAGAATAGCAATCGATTTTGGGCCGTGCGCTGAGCGGAGCATTCGAACCAGACAGCCATACGAAGGCCCGAAAAAGGGAACCCACCATTTGAAAATCACCGCATCCGCCTTCAACGCTCGAATCGCCCGGGCCGTCGTCCACCAACTGAAAGGATTCAAAGGCCCTAACCGAGGCTCGGGATGCACATCTATGGTAGGAGCACCGCTCTCCTTCTGAGTTTGTCCGGGAAAGAGCAATCGCGGAAACTGCCGCCTGAGAGAGATAAAATGAACATCATGTCCCTTTTCACACAGCTTCTCATGCAGAACTGCCAAATACTGGGCGATGCCCCCCCGAAACGGATGTGCCGGCCCAACAAGCACAACGCGCATCAGAGCGACAGCTCCTTTTTTATGGTGTTCAAGACGCGCTCAGGATGAAGATACTTCATGCAGCCTCCGATAGGGCAAACCGGATCAAAATAGCAGGTGCAGTTGTAATCCGGCGCCAGAATCACGCCTTGGTCATAGAGCTCGAATTCGTGCGGGCTGAAAATATTGTTGAATAGGACGACTCGCTTGCCCAATCCGAGTGCTACATGGAGTGCCAGAGAGACAGCCGTAACGACTAAATCGAGCTGATTGACCAAAGAGAAGAAAATCGGCAAAGGAAAGTGCCCGGCGTAGAAGGCGCCTGAAGCTCGAGCGATGTCCTGATTCTTCTCTTCTTCCGCAGGGCCCCCAAGAAGAACAACGCCGAAACCCTCCGAGACCAGCCGTGTGGCAAGTTCCGTCCAATGCTCATCGGGCCAATTGCGATGAGGCCAGCGCACTCCGCAACCCGTTGCCAAGCCAACAAGCGGCCTCGCGGTCGGCAGCTTCCATTCCGGCTCGGGCTCGGGCAATTCCATGACATATCGCTCGCGCTGATAGGGGTATCCGCACATCTCGACCATTTCCTGCGGATAGCTCTTGCGATTGGCTTTGCTGACATCATCGAACAGGCCCGTGAGGAATTTGTCTTGAGCCAACGCATCCACTGGAGCACACAACCCTTCCGGCCCTTGCACGAATCCCATGCGATGTGCGGCTTGGACTTTCGAGGCAATCGCCACGACCTCGGGATCTTTGTCCAGACTGAGAAGATGACTGAAAGAGGCCGATGTAACCCAGGTGATTGCTTCAAGAGTAAAAGGCAGAATTCGGTCTATCCATTTTGAGGGCAACACCTCCGGTGAGCGCGTCAACCAAGTGATATGAGCGCGGGGGTGGTGTGCCTTGATGACTCGCAGCAGCGGCGTCGTTCGAATGACATCTCCCGCCGCACCCAATTTTATAATGAGAAACCGTTCCTCCACGGGATCATAGTGCGGACAATCCTCACAATGAACTCCTTCCTCCTTATGGGGCCGGCAGGGTCGGTCTCCCAAGAAGCTTCGGCAATCACGACGGACAACCATAATGTTCCTTAGTGTAGAATAAATAAAAGATTGTAAAGCGGGAGAGAAGAGGCGCACCTCCGAGTTGGCGTTCCATCCAAGATATACATTTTGCCTTGATTGTCAACAAGGGATTTCCGTTTCATTCGCCTCCCGATTTTTCCTCGGCGACGGTTTCATCCGGTGTCGGGGGAGGAATCCAGGCCTCAAAGCCACCACTTTCAGCGCAAATCTCTCTTGTCACAACTCTTGCTATAGAACTCCACAGGTAGCATCGAAACGACGAAGCGCTCTGGGCGGCCTTTCTCTATATAGAGCAACAAGGGATCGATCATATTTCATAATCTGATATTTTAATTGATCTTATGAGGCAAATTTCTCTCAGAATCCGAAGGCAAATTATTCCTGACCCGGCAAGCTTTGCCGAGTTTCCGATGAGTGAGAAAGATGATTTCACGATTGACAATTTGCCATCTATTAATTATATTCCGCCCTATGTCTTTCCATTGGCCTGTACATAGCACGACCGCTGTGGGTTGAGAGTTCAGAAAGACCCAAATCAAAGGAGTAAAACCATGAAAAACAAGGCATTAACCCTGACCCTTTCGGCCATTGTGCTTTTAGTGATGGCCGGGAGTGCCTGGGGCCAACTGGGAAGACCTTCGGAGACCAATGTGCCCTCCATCTGGGGCACGGAATGCCAAACTCAGTGGATTGGAGGGCGCTGGCAACCCTGTGCCTCCCGTCCCTGTGCGGTCTCCAGTAACCTGCCCGCAACTTTTTGCGTCACAGCACCGAGAACCACACTGCAATGTGGCCTGCGCCGCGGGGAATTGTGGCGTTCCGGGGACATGGTTCCTCTGGCTTGGCACGACTGCTGGAGCTCCGAGCAATGCTGTTACACCTACAACTTCGTCGCCGAGCAGGGTAGATCCTATTTCATCAAGGCCCAGAACGAGTCTCCTTTCCACGAGTGCGGCCCGACGAAATCGAAACTTCGGCCGGGAACATCCCAGTGCACGCCGGACTGACGGAGCTTCTCGCGCTGCGCGGGTGAGCGTGGCCTGCGCAGCGCGACCCTGCTCTCTTCCGGTATAGGATTGGCTTGGGACGAGGGTTGGGATACGCGACCGTCGCGAAGCCCGGCACCCCGTTCGCCCACGCTCTATTGAGAAATAGACCAAGAGGAAAAGCGTACCTCTTGGCCGAAGAAACTCCCGATGCGTGAAGACATAAGGCAAGAAATGAAAGCTCGATTCCATCTTCTTTTCGCGGTTCTGCTCATCGGCGCCGTCGCATGCGAGGCGGCCCTTCTCGAAGTGCCGCGAGATTTTATCACCATCGGCCAAGCCCTAAGTAGTAGCGGCCACGGCGACACCGTCATGGTTCGCCCCGGCATCTATTCCGAAAGGCTCATCTTGCCCGGCCATGATTTCTGCTTGCTCGGCGAGTTTCACTTCACGCAGGATTCCGCGGCTCTCCATGGCACCGTCATTGACGCGGAGGATTTTGCCGCCGAGGATACGGCGTCGGTCTTGACCTTTGTCCATGGCAACAGTCGAGCGACGCTCGTGTCGGGTTTCACGCTTCGGGGCGGACACGGAGTCGTTATGATCAATCCCAATCCTCCCTACGATTCCTGTCGCTTCGGCGGATGCATCTTCATCGCCGAGTCTCATCCGACGATTCTTTCCGATATCATCACCGATAACCAAGCCGTTGCGTACGCGGCAGTTTACGCCGAATACTCCCACGCGCGCATTGCTCACAACCTGATTGCCGGCAACTCGGGTGATTGGGGACTGATTGGCTTGGAATACTACTCGAGTCTTCAAGATACAGCCGTCGTGGAATGGAATGACATCACGGCGAACTTCGGCCCCTACCCCGAATGGCCCTACTTGGGCGGCCCTATTCTGAATGTCACGCGCTGCGGAGCCGCCGTGCGATTCAACCGATTCCACGATTATGGCGGCAACATGACTCTCGGGGCCTATTTCCATTTCGCCTGGGGAGAGCTTGTCGGCAATCGCTTTGAACGCCTCACCTTTGAGCATGTTCCGAATGGCCAGGATCTGGGCGAAATTGTCGTCCTCTACCGTTCCCACGATGTTGTGGTTCGCGGCAATGTATTTCGAGATTGCACACTGGATCGCCCCGCGCTTAGCGTCAACAATGCAGAACGGGAAGCGGCTTTCCTGATTGAAGGGAATTGGTTTGAGAACATTCAGCTTGTCGGCTACGGAGAAATCGGTTCGGGGTGGGGTCCGGCGGGACTCTTGGTCATGGCGCCTCACGGAATCATCCGGCAAAATGTCTTCGTGGGCTGCACGGCCGTCGGCGGTGCGATGGCTCTCTCCTTCTACGGTCAGGGCGATTCGGCGACCGCGCAGGGTTGCCGCGCCACCATTGAAGAAAACCGATTCGTGGGTAACCGAATGTCGTCCATTGACACCTTCACCTTCGAGATCCAAGCTTCGGCACTGCACGGCAACGGATACGGCTCCACTCTATGTGAGATTCGGAACAATCTGTTTGAAGGCAATGAGGGAATCGCCGTGGAACTCGGCCATGAACCCAATCCCGTTGATTGGGATTGCCGCTGGAACTATTGGGGCGATCCCACCGGGCCGTATCATCCCACGCTGAATCCCGAAGGCCGCGGCGATACCGTCAGCGACCATATCCTCTTTGAGCCTTGGCTGAGCTCGCCGCCGAGCGCCGTGCCGTCTTCTCCTCTTGTTCTCTCGCCGCAGGACTGGAAATTGGAGGGAGCCTTTCCCAATCCCTTCAATGACGCCACGCAAATTCGTCTCCTTTCCTCTCGCCCGCAGCCCTTTGAGGTCGCGGTCTATAATCTTCTGGGACGGCGTGTCTGTCACCTCTGGCGCGGTGTCGCTGCGAAAGACACCCCTGTTTCCATCACTTGGGACGGCCGCGACGAGGCAGGCCAAGCCGTCGCTACCGGTCTTTACTTCATTGTCGCCATGCCTCAACTGTCCGCTACCTCCAGTCCGAAAGCCTGCAAAGTCCTCTGCCTGAGGTAGACGAGTCTTCCATATGATTCCGAGCAAGTGACACACCGGCCTCGATGACCCCAGAGAGGCATATCAGACTCCGGGGGTCAATATGGTTAAGAATCAATTCCCAACCGTTGAAATAGGAAGAAGTCAATTATGTAGGCTTTTCATAGTGTCGATAAAAATACTTGATTTTCTGCTTATCTTGTCTTATATTTCATCTTGAAAGACGCCGTCTGTGGGGAGTGGCGCCGGGGTCCATCTTTCCCTGCCTTTTTCCTTACCTCTTCCCTCTCTTGCGAGCCGCTCTGGTCACGTTAATCGTGACGGCAGGTGTCTCGCCATTTTTCTTTTGGCGCGTCTGGTCCTGCCGTGGCCATGCGTAGGCGTGGACCAGCGTGTCCGCCAGTTCCTGGATCTTACAAGGAGGCTCAGATATGGCAAAGCAATTCTTGTTTTCCATCCCAGTTTTCCTGCTTTCGGTCCTACCCTGCGCCGCTGTTCTCTTTGAAGTGCCCGATGATTTTGCTACTATCGGCGAGGCTCTCTATTACACCGGCCAAGGGGACACGGTATTGGTTCATCCCGGTATCTATCGCGAGAGGCTAATACCGCCCGGCCACGACTTCTTGCTGGTCAGCGAATTCTTCTTCACCCATGATTCTTCGGCGATTGACAGCACCATCATAGATGCCAGTGACTTTGCTGAAGAGGATACCGCCTCCGTTCTCACTTTTGTGAACGGGAACAGCCGTGCTACTATCGTGTCTGGATTCACTCTACGCGGCGGTCACGGCCTACTTGTTTCGGGCGCCTACAGGACGGGAGGTGGTGTATACATCAACGCATCTCATCCGACTATCCTTTCGAATATTATCACCGAAAACCAGTCGCAGTACGCGGTCGCCATCCTGGCACTCTACTCGCATGCGCGCTTCGCCCACAACCGTATTCATGCGAACTGTGGCATGTGGGAGTTAATTGGCATTGGCTATTCTTCGGGTTCTAATGAAATGACAATCGTGGAATGGAATGATATCACGGGCAACTATGGATGTTGGATTCCCGAATGGCCCTATCTCGGAGGACCTACGGTAGGCGTGCAGGCGTGCGGGGCCGCAATTCGATTTAACCGCTTCCACGACTATTATGGAAACGCCGAATTGGGGGTCAGCTACGGGCATGCCTGGGGGGAGCTTTTGGGCAATAGCTTTGAGCGTCTGAATTATGCGCACTTTGAGGGAACCCAAGATTGGGGTGACATTGTGAGGGTGTGGGAATATGGTCATGATGTTACGATGCGGGACAATATTTTCCGAGACTGCACCACGGAACAGTCTGCTGTCACCATATGGCGTGAAGCGCGGGAAGATCCTTTCGTTTTCGAGCGCAACTGGTTTGAAAATGTTCATAACTTAGGGGATGTGGGCGGCGCGGCGATAAGTATCAATGAACCCAGGGGAACGATTTGCGAGAATGTCTTTATCCAGTGCGCAGGCCCCACAGGTCCTATTTCGATGGTATTCGTGGATGTAGGGACGCAAGGATGTCGAGCTGTGGTTGAAAGAAATCATTTCTTCGCTAATCGCTTCCTCTATGAAGGGCCGGGAGGCGCCGCATCCGCCATTTACGCGTATGGCACAGGTCGCTATCTTTGCACCGTTCGGGATAACTGGTTTGAAGGCAATCAAGGGATCGCCATGGAGCTTGAGCACTACGACACCACGCGCATTTGGGATTGCCGCGAGAACTATTGGGGGGACCCCAGTGGGCCGTATCATCCTACCCGAAATCCTGGAGGGCGGGGCGACACGGTCGGCGACTATATTCTGTTTGACCCCTGGCTGACCGCACCGCCCACAGGAAGCAGCGTGCCTACTTCGCCCTTCGCCCTTTCCCCGCAAGATTGGAAACTCGAGGGAGCTTTTCCCAATCCCTTCAATGATGCCACGCAAATTCGCCTTATTTCCACTCGCCCGCAGCCTTTTGAAGTGACGATCTATAATCTATTGGGTCAGCGGGTGCGCCAACTGTGGCGGGGCGTGGTGCCGAAGGATAGAGCCGTTTCGGTCTCCTGGGATGGCCGAGACGAATACGGCCATGCCGTCGCCACCG
>JAZDIW010000053.1:0-2370 GCA_043804575.1 bacterium | reverse complement strand
GAATTGCGTCGTGAGAGACAATCTGGCAGGCAACGCCGGCGGAGTGTACTGCGGCGCTTCCTCGGCGACCTTCACCAATTGCACGCTGAGCGGCAATGTGGCAGACAACTACGGCGGTGGACTGGTTTGCGATGGCTATTCCGCTGCGACTTTCAAAAATTGCGTGATAAGCGGCAACATGGCTGACCGAAATGGTGGCGGGCTCTTCTGCTATTACGCATCGCCGACTTTCACGAATTGCACGATGAGTGGAAACGAGGCAGGAAGCTTGGGTGGCGGAGGAGTGATTTGTGATTATTCTTCGCCGGCGTTCCGCAGTATAATCATCGCCTTTTCGATTGGCTCGGGAATCTGGTTCAGGGGAAGTACCAACTGCACGATGGAATATTGCGATATTTCCGGCAACAGTGGAGCGAATATCCAGTTTCGCGACAATGATCCGTCCCAAGGTCCTGCCTGCATTGGCCAGCTTGTGACCGCAAACGAAAACGGCGATTCGTGCGATGTCTACTTCAACATCTTCCTCGATCCGCTGTTCGCCGATACGGCGGCAGATGACTTCCATTTGACAGACTTCAGTCCTTGACTCGGCGCGGGTTATCCGACAAATCCTCCGCCAACGGACTTTGAAGGAGATCCACGCCCGAATCCACCGGGAACCAACCCAGACATTGGGAGTGACGAGTACTGGCTTGCCGGGCCGGTTCGCCACCTGGTGATCTCGATTGA
This sequence comes from bacterium, assembly GCA_043804575.1. GTDB lineage: Bacteria > Electryoneota > RPQS01 > RPQS01 > DYHQ01 > JAZDIW01. Next base: position 1,641 of record JAZDIW010000053.1, on the reverse strand, counting down.
CAGTGGCAACGCGGTTTTGAATTGGACGCCGTTCGGGACGGGCATTTATAATCTCTATGGGGATCCGGGGCCTTTCACGCCGGGGATTTTGCTGGACACGGTGACGGATACGACATGGACGGACGAAGAGACAGCCAACCGACCTTCGCCCTATTTCTACTATGTGACGGCGGTGGAGTGACTGATATGCAAACGCCATTGCGGGTCTGGAGACCCACAACGGCGGTGGTGATGGGTCGGCCGCAAACAGCCGATACCACAAGAGATTCCGGCCAGGCTTATGAACCTGGCTCGGCGGATTTCGAGCAGATCGGGGGTCTGCCTCGGCGAAAAATTGCCACCCGCCACGGCAGAAAGAATGCACAATACGGAATCGAAAAAAGAACTCTTGACGGAGAGACTGCCCGCGCTCTGTGACTTGCTTGACCCGTGCCGTCTTTGCCCGAGGCGGTGCATGGCGCGGCGCAAGGCTGGCGATGTTGGGGAATGCGGAATTGGAGATGACCTGATTGTCTCATCGGTGGGGCTGCATCATGGGGAGGAATTTCCGATTTCGGGCTATCGAGGTTCGGGGACGGTATTTCTGGCAGGATGCAATCTGCACTGTACCTATTGCCAGAATTGGACAATTAGTCAAGCGCGAGATGGGGAACCTGTTTCGATTCCCGAGCTTGCTCAAGCGATGGTGAATCTCCAAAAAGCGGGTGCGCACAATATCAATTGGGTCTCCCCCACGCATGGGATTCCCATGCTCGCCGAAGCGTTGCTGCTCGCCTATCAGAATGGACTCAGCATTCCTCTCGTTTACAATTCGGGCGGCTATGATTCGCTGGAAGTGCTCGCGCTCTTGGACGGGATTGTGGACATCTACATGCCGGATATGAAGTATGGCGATGCCGAAGCGGCGCTGAAGCTTTCGGGAATCGAAGACTATCCTCGCCACAATCAAGCGGCGATTCGCGAGATGTATCGGCAAGTGGGACCGCTCGTGTGTGATGAGCATGGTGTGGGCGAGCGAGGACTGCTCATTCGCCATCTAATTTTGCCCGAGGATTTGGCCGGAAGCGAGCAGATTTTCGCCTTTCTCGAAGAGGACTTGCCGGGGCCCGTGGATGTGAATGTGATGGCGCAGTATCATCCGTGTTACAAGGCGGATACTCTTTCTGCGCTGGCGCGCTGGCTCCATGTTTCCGAATACCAAAAAATCTTGAATTCTGCAAAAAACAAAAGGACAATCAGAATCGTGAATTGAATGATCAAATTCTTCCAAAGTGGCTCGTGGACAGACTCCCATCTGTTACTTGCGGATGGGTGTTCTTTTTGCGGTCGCACAGGTTTGCCTTTTGGAGGGCGTTTTCGTATATTCTGATGAAAATGATTGAAATGAACATGTCGGCAAAGAGAAGATGAACGAGACAATTCGCGACGTCATTATCGTGGGGTCGGGGCCGGCGGGACTGACGGCGGCGGTCTATGCGGCGCGGGCGAATCTGTCGCCTGTCGTGATTGAGGGGATGCAACCGGGCGGACAACTCATGATTACGACGGAAGTGGAAAACTATCCGGGATTTCCTGAGGGAGTTCAGGGCCCTGAGCTGATGGATCTGTTCCATCGGCAAGCGGAGAAATTCGGCACCGAAT
>JAZDIW010000052.1:0-2327 GCA_043804575.1 bacterium | reverse complement strand
TGTTACTTTCGTGGATCAAGAGGACACCGTTCGTTACTATTCCGAGTCCAAAGAGCGGATTTTCGTTCGAATTCCCGCCGTGATTGGGCGCAAGGTTCAAAACTGCCACCCCGAGAAGAGCCTGCACCTTGTCAATCGGATTCTCGAGGATTTCAAGAGTGGCAAGAAAGATGTCGCCGAGTTCTGGATCAATATGAATGGCCGCCTGATTCATATTCGCTATTTCGCCATTCGCGGCAAACGCGGCGAGTATTTGGGATGCATTGAAGTCACGCAGGATATTACCGATATACAGAAGATGGAAGGGGAAAAGAAGCTCTTGTGAGATGGGCTCGAAAAGCCGGGCAAGGAAAGACATGAAATTTGAATTCAATAGAAGAATGAAACCAATGCGTCAACAGTCCATGAAAGGAGGTGACTTGTTCGATGCCTTTTGTCAAAGTGCGAGAGGGAGAAGCATTTGAGCGGGCGTTTCGTCGCTTCACGAAGTCGTGCGAAAAGGCGGGTCTGATGGCCGAAATCCGGAAGCATCAGCGTTATGAAAAACCCTCGGAAGCAAGGAAACGCAAGTCGAATGCGGCCCGTCGCAAAATGCGCAGATTGATGCGCATTATGGAGCAGTAAATAGCCGGCAGAGATTCGATATTCCTACGGAAACGATATGGACACCGCTTGGACCCTGCGTCCTTAGGTGTCCATTGTTTTTCAAGAGGAGGAAAAAAGCGTCCGGAGCATGATGCGCACCGGACGCCTGGGAGTAATGAGAAGCAGCTCTGCGTAGGAAAGTCTGGGGTAGAAAGACTCTGCTGCCGGCTGTATTGCCGCGCTCCCCTCATCCCCCACTTTTTCTACCCAAAGCGATGGTCGAAGTTCCCGTCTTGAATATCGGGGAAATTCCGATGATTGTCTATGTTGTTTTGTATTTATTATCATCATACAAGGGAATGAATTGTTCTCCGTGAGTCTATTGGACATTGTAATTCTTGGCATCATCGTTGTCTTTGTTATTGCAGGAGCCAAACGGGGCCTGGTTTGGGAGCTGTTTACTCTAACGGGCATCGGTCTTGGCCTCTGGATTCCCTACACCTTTCGGTCGCCAATCGCCGAGTTCGTTTCGAGTCACACCGGCCCGGGTCAGACGCGCCTCGTCGTGACGGTCGTTGCCTTTCTGGTCATTTTCTCGGCAATCTACATCGCTTTTTCCCATATTGGCTATCTTTTGCACAAACTTCTCGAGAAGATTCTTCTCGGGTGGCTTGACCGCTTGTTGGGTGCGCTCTTGGGTCTGGCGAAGGGCGTGGTTCTTGTAGGTCTTGTCGTCGTGGCCATCTTCCTGTCTCCTTGGCAGGAACAAGGCGAGAGACTTGTTCGGAAATCGGAAGTGCTCACTTGGGGAAAAGGACAAGTGGAGAAGTTCCTAAGCCGCGAACCTCCGAGTTTGCGCCGGAGAGTCTGATGAACTGGGAAATGGTATCGAAATCGCTGGAATTTGACCGCGTGCGGGAGATATGGGCAGGCCTCTCCGCGTCTGCGTTGGGGCGGGAGCGAATCATGGTCCTTGTGCCTCTGTCCGAGACGGAACAAGTCCTGCGCATTTCCCGCCGCACGAGCGAAATGGCCGAGCTTCTTCGGGAGCCGTCCGGTGGTTTTCCAATCTGGGGATTGCAGGACATCCGCGAGGAGCTCAGGCGCGCTTCCATCGAGGGAGCGGCCCTCGAAGGAGAGGCACTCTTGAGAATCGCCGAATCCCTTGCCGTGGCCAAATCCGTGCGCGATTTTTTGACGAAGCGAAAGGAGAAGTATCCGCTCCTTTATGGCATCGCCCAGGGACTTTCAACTTTCTCCGACATCGAGTCTGCCGTCGGACGAGCCATTGACGAGGCAGGCGATGTACGCAATGATGCGACATCTGAGCTGAAGCAAATTCGCGGAGCCATGGCCAAGGAAAACGAACACCTCCACGAGCGGCTGGATGCCATCCTTCAGGATTGGGCGACCAAAGGAGTTTTGCAGGAAGAAATCATCGCAATGAAAGCGGGCCGGCTGGTCATTCCCGTCAAAGAGGGCGCGCGACATCGCGTGCGGGGACTCATTGTGGATCAATCCGCCTCCGGCGCCACCGTCTTTTTGGAGCCTGCCGAGACCCTCGACATATCCAATCGCGTTCGCCAGCTCGAAATCGAGGAGAAGAAGGAAGTCCATCGAATTCTTCGCGCTTTGACCGGACTTATTCACGAGCGCCTTCCCGACATTTGGCCGACTTTGGAGCTTCTGGGAGAACTGGACGAAATCTATGCGCGAGGTCGCCTGTCCGTGCGGTGGAATTG
>JAZDIW010000051.1:0-4332 GCA_043804575.1 bacterium | reverse complement strand
CCTCTTGATGAGCAACAGTCTCTCAAAGAACTTCTCCGTTTCTTTCGGAGTGATTGTGGAAATTGAGGGAAGGAGCCCTGGCGCGTCGTATCGCGTGGGGAGTTCCTCAAGGACATCGAGCACATTCGGATTCAGCGCAGGTTCTCCCATCCTTGCAAATTGCACTTTGAATTTCTGAACCGGCACCCTTCCATTTTTATAACGCCCGCCAATCAGGTAGTCAATTTGCGAAAACAGGTCTTTGGCAGAAAGCTTTCCTTCATAGTGACCGCCCGCATCGCACAATCTGCAGCCTATCGGGCAACCGTAGAGAGTGGACAGCGTCAAAACCCATTTTCTTTCGCGGGGAATCGGAGGCTGCACGGACTCGGCAAATTCAATCAATTTGCCATTGCCCATTTCAGCTACATAGACTGTGGCGATACTCTCGTCTCCTGTTTTGGCGAGGATTTTCATATACGATGGCTTGCGATATTCTTGTGGATTTCCATGGCGGCTCTGAGGCCGTCTCCGATACTGATTGCCGTCTGTCTGTAGATGCCGTTGTTCACATCCCCGACGAGATGGAGCCTCTGTGCGCTTCTCAAGTGTCCGAAGGACTCCCTGAGTTCAGGACTCACAAAATCGAGTGAGGCTTCTCTGCCGATGGCAACAACGACATCGTCCGCTTCTACCCGCAACTCCTCTTGCTCATGATTCCGCGCACACATCAGCAATACTCGACTATCCGCACGGGTGATTGTCCGAATTCTTGTATCACACATATATTCGACATTCCCGGATTTTGCGGTTCTTTCCTGCAAAGCCGGAACGCACTTCGCGTGGGCGCTTCGATTTAGAATTATGACTCTATTCCTCTGAGCAAGACTGCACGCATAGTCGAAAGCCGCGTCACCGCCTCCGATGATCGCAATTATTTTGTTCTGAATCCCGAGAAGAGGATGGACTTCATAGAAAAAGTGACATTCTACTTCGGTCGGAATCGGAGGCGCCGCCATTTTCTTGGATTTCGTGCCTGTGGCGATTACGGTGACGAGGGAGGTGATCTCTCTGCAGTCCGTCTTTGTAAGAAACAGGCCGTCTTGATAGTCCAGTTCCAGTACCTTTTCAGAGTGGACTCGAATCCCGGTCTTTTCCAATTGCTTTTTGAAGAGTCCCACCAAAGCCAGTCCGCTGATCCCTTCCGGAAAACCCGGATAGTTCTCCACCCAGTGGGCATTTCGCAGGAGTCCACCGATCTCCTCTTGTTCGAGGAGTTCGGGCTCGATTTTGTAGCGCTTCAATTGAATCGCGGTCGCGATTCCCGCCGGTCCTGCGCCGATGATGACGACATCCGCCCTGTTCACTCGTTCAACTCTCTCCGCGGAATTCATGTCAGTGTCGGTCTGCTATTTCTTCTTTTTTAGGATTGCCGGGGAATGAAGGAGTGAGATGCGCGATCTTGGCAATGAGGACGCAGCGATTCCTTTTTGTCGCTTGTTCAAATGCCCGGCCAAGCGCTGAAAAGAGCGCCTCGCTTTCACCCGCGACATAGCTGCTCAGTGGCCCCATTTCCACCTCGAGACCTTCCTTTCGCAGCGCGTCGACAAAATCCTTGATTGGAGGCAGAAGCTCCTCTACTCCAAAAGGATAGAGACTGACCTCCGCTTGCACTCTCATTCGAAATAAGCCTCCCTGCAAAAAGAAAGGGTGCCTTATTTGTTTGTGTGAACCACAAAGGGATTGAGGCACCCCGAAACGCAAAATACATCCAGGTGCATTCCTTCTGAATCCGACTATCCTCCTCCTCCGCCGTGATCGGCTCGGTCATGCACCAGCTCTTCCATTTTTCTCCAGGCGGGCACGAGGTCCATGGACATGACGATCAGGTCTTGCATGCGTCCTCGATCATCCTTCACATGATTTTTGAACAAGGCTTCTCGCTGAAACCCAATCCTTTCAAAGTAGCGCATCACCTCTTTCTGCCGAGCCACAACCTCGATAATCACCTTTTCTTTTTCGAGCTCGTGGGCGATCGTGAGAAGGTCATAAATGAGCATGTTCCCAAGTCCGAGGTTGCGCCAATCGGGTTGAACGATGCCTCGCAGCTCGCACACATGCCGTGACCAGCCGTGTTCTCGATGGAGCAGCGCCCATTCGCCAATCATCCGGCCTTTGTGAAAAGCAACCAGAGTAATGCGCCGGCTATAGTCAATGGACTCTTTGGACCATTTACTGACGACCTCGCGATTGCGAACATTGGCCCGAAAGTAGTCTATCTCCGAATCCGACAAGGAGGAGAAAAACCGGAACAACTCCTCATCGTCTTGTGGACTCAGCAGCCGAATCGTGACCTCTTGGTCATTCTTCAATTTGTAGGTCTGGGGGTAATTCTTCTCGAACATCTTGAACCTCGGATAGAGTGGCACAAATTAGGAATCAGAGTTCCCTTCAAAAAGGCCCGCAGGCGCGCGACCATAGGGCTACCCGACCTGCGCGAGTCGCCAGAACTCCAAATCCTAATTATAACATCTGAAAGGTCAAAGTCAAGCCGATTCCCTAAAATGGCCGGAGAGCTGAAGATGATTCACCCATTTGCTCCTTGACTCTTGCCGCCCCTTTTGCTATTTTGGAGCGACGAAAGCGATTCGCAAATCAAGGAGATGCCTTTGCAGGAAGATATCTTGGTTCAATTAAACAAAGCGATTCAAGCGGCCGATAGACCCCAAGCTTTGGAGCTCACGGCGCGGGGCTTGGCTTCCGGTATCCATGCAACCGACCTTGTCGAGCGCGCCTGCATTCCCGCTATGCGCCAATTGGGAGACCTATGGGAAGAAGGCGAGATTTTCTTGCCCGAACTGATGCTATCCGCCGAGACGATGAAGGCTGTGATGGCGATTCTCACTCCCAAAATGGCCGTCGAACAGAAAGACCGCTCGACTTCCGCACGCATTGTCATCGGGACGGTTCAAGGAGACATCCACGACATCGGCAAGTCCCTCGTGGCCGCGATGCTTGAGGCGGCCGGTTTCGAAGTTCGTGATTTGGGGGCCGATGTACCGCTGGAGAAGTTCTGCGAGGAAGCCGTCGCATTTCAAGCGCAGATTGTTTGTCTTTCGGCTCTGTTGACGACAACAATGATGGGACAAAAGACTCTAATAGATATGCTTGTTCAAAGAGAGCTGCGAAAGAAAGTGAAAGTGATGGTCGGTGGTGCGCCGGTCAGTCGCCGCTGGGCCGAAGAAATCGGCGCGGACGGCTACGGCGAAAACGCCATCGAAGCCGTTCGAGTGGCCCGGCAGCTTTTTCAGGGGATTTCATGACATCAACGGAACGACTACAAGCGCGAGGCCTGCTTCTCGATGGCGCATTGGGAACGGAACTGCAGCGCAAGGGGCTGCCCGCCGGAACTGCGCCTGACCTTTGGAATCTGCAAAATCCCCAAGCCGTAAAAGAAGTTCACGCTTCCTATGTCGAAGCGGGTTCGGATGCCATCAGCGCCAATACTTTCGGTTCGAATCCCCTTCGTTTCGCCGCGCACAAATCGAGCGAATCTTGGGAGACCGTCACGAGGCGAGGAGTTGCTTTGGCCCGGGAGGCAGCGGAAGGCCGCGCTCTTGTCGCAGGTGACATCGGCCCTTCAGGACTTCTTCTCGCACCGACGGGCCCTGCTACGCCGGAAGAAGTGGAGCGCTCCTTTGCGGCTCAGGCGGAAGTCATGGACGAAGAGGGTGTGGATTTCTTCATCGCCGAGACCTTCTTTGATCTTCGGGAGATTTTGCTGGCGGCCAGCGCAATTCGCTTGGTCTCTTCGCGCCCTTTCTTCTTGAGTATGACCTTTGAAAGGCGGCGGCGCGGCTCCTTCACGATTATGGGCGATCCGCTTGCTGCGGCGATGCAAGCGATGGCCGTAATGGGTGCAACGGCGGTCGGCGCCAACTGCTCGCTCGGCAGCAGCGATATGGTCGAAGTCGCGCGAGAAATTCGCCAGGCTGTCTCGATTCCCGTTATCATTCAACCGAATGCCGGTCTGCCCACAATGACTCCAAGCGGCGCCGTTTATCCCGAAGACGCAGAGATTTTCGCGGCCAATATTCTGAAGATTCGACAGCTTGGCGTTGAAATCGTCGGCGGCTGCTGTGGAACACGACCCGAAACGATTGCGGCAATTCGAGCACAATGGCAATGATGACCTCTCTTCATTATATAGATGACCTCAGCATCGTGCCTCGCATTCACGAAATCTATCGCTTGCTCGGCGGCCGCGAAGACGATGTCTCCGAGAAAATGCGCGACATGGTGGAGCAGGCCATGCTCGCCGGGCATCATCTTGCAAAGCCGCGCGCTGTGTAC
>JAZDIW010000050.1:0-4714 GCA_043804575.1 bacterium | reverse complement strand
TCGTTTCCGGGTCTCCGCCCGCCACTCTCTCAAAGTTCACAAAGGTCACCTTGAGGCTTTCCAGAGGTGCTGGCGTCTTCACAACCCGAATAGCAAAAACGCCCGGTCCGGGTCCGTCATTATCCAGCGGATCGTCGTATTGAATCATCATCAGGCGTGCCGGATCATAGTAGTTGAAGTCGTCGAGGGAGGCGGCATCCCCTCCTTCACCACGGGCCCCGATATCCGGATCCGAGAACATGGCGATATAGACATCACGCAGAGCCAGTTGGCCAATATTGCGAATTCTGAAATCCAGCAGGATGAATTCCGCCGCGTAGGCTTCGGGGTAAGCGTAGGTGCGTTGCGAGACTTGGATCTTGAGTGGGGTATGGCCGTCGGCATCCGGGCTGCCGACATAGGCGGCTTCGATATCGTCCTGATAGACGCAGAAGTATTCTTGCGCTCCTCGAGCCACACCGTCTTCATCAAGTAACCCGTCCCCGTCATCGTCCAGACTGCCGGGAACCGCGTCTCCGTCGAAATCGGGGTCATCAAGGTCAACAAGACCATCGAAGTCGTTGTCAATGTAGTCGGCCGAAATGTCTCCCGGCGGATCTTCATCTACATGAGGCTCGGGATCATATTTGAAATTCCCGTCCCCATTGGCATCGAGGCTATCTCCATCCCAGTCGGCGGAGGGTTTGCCGTCTCCGTTCAGGTCATCGGCGGATGTCCAATCCCCGTCGTCATCCACTCCCTTGGCTCCTTGCACATAATAGCGCTCCCCTAACTTGTCCAGCGTCGTGGAGGAGACGACCCAGTCGCCAAAGCCTGGGCCAAAATTCTCCTGGGGATACGCCCCGATGTGAACCGGATACATCTCATTCGTGCCGTTGTCCCCGTCGGTGCCAGTTGTCACGAGTCGCTTCTCATCTAAGATGGCTCCGACCCAGACTCCGGACGAGAACAGGAAATCGTTGCCCGAGTTAATGGGGAATTCAAAGCCCTTGAATCCCACCACGCCGTCCGGGTTTCCCTGCTCGCCCCAGTTGGCAAGGCCCATGCGCACATTCCCAATATCGTGCATGATCATGGCTCGGCGCGAATTGGGGTCGGCAACATCGATCGACGGATTGCCGTCTCGGCCTTTCTCCGTCACCGTGCGTGTCACGGCGTCCGCGGCCAGCAGAGTCATCGCGGCCAGGATGCCGAGCGCGGAATATCGCAGGAAGAAATTTCTCATAGTTTGGTTTCTCCTCCCCGTTAGAAGTCCACCCCGAGCCCCACACGGATGAGTCGTCGAGCATCCCAGGCATCAGGGTTGGGTCCAGCCTTGGGGTTCAGGCCGTAGTTCGGGGAAATATTGTCATTGACGTAGCCGGCTCGTCCGCCATGTTCCGAATAGGTGTCGAGAGTGTAGCGGCTCAGATCCCAGCCGAGTACATTGCGGGTATCGAACAGATTGCGTATTTCCAGCAGCAACCGCCAAGTCAATTTGCCAAACTTGAATTGGCGAGATGCATCCACATCCGTCGTATACGTCCACGGAGAGCGTTCGGAAAACTCCGCGCCCTCGATGTCTGTGCCGTTGGCGTTGGTGGGTGTATAGGGCAATCCGGAGAGGGCTTGCGAAAGCACATTCAGACTCCAACCGGTCGCAAGCCAATCCGTCGAAAAGGGTTTGCCCTTCAGACGACTATGGACGCTGACATTGGCTACAAGGGTATGGCGCCGATCCCAAGCCAACGGCGTTTCGCGTCTCGGATCCACATAGTTGGCTCGCGTGACATCGGATCCAATGTCATAGGAATTCTTGCCATTGGCCCAGGAAATCGTATAACTCAACCTTCCAGCAAGATTCGCTCCGTATTGCTTCGAGAGATTGAGTTCAAATCCGCGAATGGAAGCGTAATCGGCATTGTAGTAGATGGCGGCGTTGCTGCCCACAATGCGCCGACCATAGAGGTCGAAGTAGAGTTGATTTTGGGAAGCCGTTTGAATCCAGTTCTTAATGTCCTTGTAATACGTGGACACATCCAGCAGGAAATCCCGGGCGAATTGATGGCGCACTCCCAACTCGTAGGCGATGGTTTTCATGGGATCCAGGTCGGGATTCCCGATAATCGGCGTGCCGCCCGTCTGGAGTTGATTCACGGCGGTGTAGTAATAGTCCAGCCGCGAACGCTGATAGAAGTAGCCATAATTGAAGTGAAAGACATCCCTCTCCGTTACGCTGTAGGAAACGCCCAGGCGGGGAGACAGGTAGAACTCTCCTCCCTTGGATGGCGGTTCGTAGTCAATGTAGTTCTCTGCGCCTGTTCGGGCAATGGGTTCCTCGATCGTGCCTCCGGCGTTCCAGTAATCCAGGCGCAAACCCATGTTGACGATGATGTCGCGGTATTCCATTTTGTCCTGAAGATAGAGGGCGCATTGGGACGGAAACGAATGATAGACATCCGTGTAGATGCCTTCTCCCTTGTTGTCAATCGTGGGATAAGGCCGATCTTCCGCTTCGACATCATAGTAGTTGTATTCGACGCCCGCCTTGACGAGATGCCGAGGTGTGACCTGGCTCGTCAGATCAAATTTCGCGGTCCACGTGCTCGATTCAAATCGGGCCCAGTCGGGCACCAACTGCTGGTAGTTGCCCGCGAGCCCATCGCCCATAATCACGAAGCCGTTGACATTGGGATAGCTGTTGGAGGGATTGCCCGCATCATAGAGTCGATCTCCATCCTTATCCGTAAAAGGCTCCCCGATATCATATCGTCCGTTGTATTTTCCTTGGGCGTTCGGAAGATCCGTGAAAGGTTCGCCCAATTCCCCGTATTGATTGGCGGACTTATTGGCTCCCGCAAGATTGCGGCTGGCTCCAAAGGCACTCAATTTCACCGTATAGAAAGTCCTCTGGCTGATCGTGTGAGTCCAGCCGAGGGATACTTGCTGATCCCGAATGCGGTCCGTACGAGTATGGTCATTGGCATCATATCTGTATAGCTGCAGATCCTCATCAATCAAGCCATCCAAATCATCATCCGTCCAATTGAGGGCTTCTTCGTCCGTTCGGCCATCCCCGTCATCGTCAATGCCATATTGATTTGCGTACGATGATGCGTCCGACGGATAGCCTTTGATTCCGGCCAAAGCCTGCATGCCCAAAGCGATCTCTTCCGGCGAGTAGTCATCGGGGAAAATCCGAGAGAGCCGGTACCAATAGGGATTTTCCCATTGCTGAGACTGATTCCATCCCAGAGTCACTTTGTATTTTTGGGCAGGCGCATAGGTCAGCTTCACATTCGAGGATGTGTACGCTTGATTCTTTCGCACATCCATGCCGAAGAGGTCGGTGACCTGGTGACGGTACCACGGGCTGGAGTTAATCCAAACGCCGTGAGAATTCGTATTGCGCGACCAGACATTGCCCGAAGCAAACAGGTTCATTGTTCCCGGAATGCGGGCACCCAACCGTGGCAGGAGTTGGCTTGTGATAGGTTCGGGACCCGAGATGGAACCTTCCGTGTAGTCGTAGTCTTGGTAATTCTCGTCCCCTTCGAAATCCATTACATGGTTGAAGCTGCCATGATAGGCGGGTTCGCCTTCCCGGACGACGAGATTGACGACGGCCGACTGTGCTTCTCCGTATTCGGCATTGAAGCCTGCCGTAAGAACAATCATTTCCGCGATCGAGCCGGAGCCCACATCCAGCGAGCGCTGTTGAAACTGCGGATCCTTGATCTGAAGGCCATCAACCAGATAGAGGATTTCGTCGCGACGGCCCCCTCGAATGTGAATATTGGTCCCTGTTCCCACCGCGCCGGCCGTCGCCGCCAACGCCTGCTGATAGGTGGTAATGGGAAGGGCTTCGATCTCTTCCCGAGAGACAATGTGAGTGGACGAGGTGACATCCTTGCGCACCACATCCCGCTGCGCGACGATCGTCACTTCCTCGCCCAGCAGTACGGTCTGCTCCATCGCAAAGGATTGCTCCGTTGTCAAATCTTGGACGACAACGACACCGGTTACGGTTACCGTCTTAAATCCAATCGCCGTGGCACGCAGATCCAAAGCCCCGGGCAAGACATTGAGAATGAAGTACTCGCCGTCGATGTTTGTCGAAGCTCCCTGGTTCGTTCCCACAATCAGGATGTTCACCCCGGGCAGGGGTTCGTCGGTCGCCTTGTCTCGGACGACACCGGCGATCTTGCCTGTGACGGCGCCCATCGCGGGGCCAATCAGGGCAAGAGTCACCAAAGGCAGGACTAGAAATAGAAGTCGCCGATTCACCTCAACACCTCCTACACTAAGGGTACTAAGAGTTGTTTTGGCCCTTGCAAAACAAAAACATCTGAAAAGAAGCGCGCAACGCGTTGAAATGCGTTGGCGATTCGGAGGGCTGGGGCAGATCCTATTGCCCCAGCCCTCCGTCGCAATCAAAGGGGGTTTTTCGATGGCTATTTGAGAACAACCATCTTCCGGCTTTCGGTAAAGCCGCTGGCCGAAAGCCTATAGATATAGACACCGCTTGGCAGTTCTGAAGCGTCAAACGGGATGGCATAGGAACCGGCGTTCAGACGCCCGTTCACCAAAGTGGCTACTTCCTGCCCAAGTGTGTTGAAAACCTTCAGCTGCATGCGGGCTGGTGAGGCCATGTCAAACTTGATCGTGGTCGTGGGATTGAACGGGTTCTGGAAATTTACTTGAAGCGTAAAGACCGTCGGCTGTGCAGGATGTG
>JAZDIW010000049.1:0-2139 GCA_043804575.1 bacterium | reverse complement strand
TCCAACATCCCCTCGAGCAGGTTTCTACGCCCATACACGAAACGACTGAAGCTTTTCGAACCGCTGCGGCTGCGCAGGATAATCATGGACCTCACGGAAGCGGCACAGAGGGGCCACCTGTATCACCTGTGGTGGCATCCTCACAACTTCGGTACGTCCTGCAGGGAGAACATAGCCTTCCTCCGAAAAATCTTTGACCACTATTCGTTCTTGCACCGAGAATACGGGATGCAAAGTCTCAACATGGAGGAGATAGCCTCTCACTTAATCCGAGGACAGTCGTGACGGAGAGGGCGAAAAAAAACCTTGTGATGTTGGCGGCCAGGTTTGAGTCAACCGCCATTGTATACAATTATTTGAAGAAGGATTTTGACTTCGACGCCGTCATAATCGAAGAGCGGGTGCCAGCACTGCTAATGGCCAAGAGACGGATCAAGAGACTCGGTCTTTTCACGGTAATTGGACAGATTCTATTTCAAACTCTCGTCACTCCGTACTTGCGGTGGGCATCTCGCGATCGGGCCAGGAGAATAAAGCTGGACAACAGTTTGAACGACGATCCGATCGACCGTGACAGGGTGATTCATGTGAAGTCCGTCAATGACGATCCGACGATCGAAATACTGCGGGAGCTGAACCCTCACGTCGTAATCGTGAATGGCACGCGTATCATATCAGAGCGAGTCCTCACCTGCATTCCCGCCAAGTTCATCAACATGCACGCGGGGATCACACCCATGTACAGGGGAGTTCATGGAGCCTACTGGGCCCTGGTGGAAAACAACCTGAAGGCCTGCGGTGTGACAGTTTATTATGTCGATCCCGGAATCGATACGGGACAGATCATAGATCAGGGACTGATCCAACCATCGAAGGAGGACACGTTTGTCACCTATCCCCTACTGCAACTGGCGACGGGACTTCCTTTGCTGAAAAAGGCAACGCGGGACATCTGCAATGGAGAATGCACGACGAAACCGGCTCCAGAAAACAAATCGAAGCTGAGAACCCACCCGACGATCTTCGAATATCTCTGGTATCGATTTGGCAGGGGGGTTAGATGAGGCAGCGGCGCATACGAATCGTCAGGTGTTTTCATCGCACCAAGTGCCGCTCACTGAGCTCCGCTGTCGCCCGCTCCACACCATCAGCTGCTGTTTGCACTCTTACCCATTCCAGTAGCTCAGGAATGCCCTGTTTCAGGCTAACTCTAGGCTCATAACCAAGCAACGCACGCGCCCGCGAGATATCCGAAACGCAATGTCGAATATCCCCTTCGCGGTACTTGCCGACTATTATAGGCTTGAGGTCCTTTCCCAACCCTTCACTTAACAATTGGGACACCCGACACACCGAAGTGGCCACGCCGGTTCCTATATTCAGCGCCTTGTAGTCGCCGCGGTCGGTTCCCAACGCCAATAGATTTGCCTGAACAATGTCGCTAACATGAATAAAGTCGCGAGTTTGCTCTCCATCCTCAAAAATCAGCGGGCTCTGGTCATTCAGCAACCGGGCGGAGAAAATCGCACAGACCCCCGTATATGGATTTGATAAAGCCTGCCGTGGACCATAGACATTGAAATATCGGAGCGCCACCGTTGGGATTCCGTAAGCGCGCCCGACCACGAGGCAGAGTTGCTCCTGGTCCTGTTTTGTGATGGCGTAAACAGAGGTTGGAAACAAAGGCTTGTTCTCGGTCGTGTCCTTAGGCAAGAGGACCGAACCGCAGGTGGGGCACTCCACCTCCCACCGCCGGTCACTCAGCTGGGCCGACGACCGTAACTGCGGAGATACCAGACCGCAAAGTGCGCAGGAGAAAGCTCCCTCCCCATAAATCGACATGGATGAGGCAACGACCAGTTTGCGTATTCTGGGTGTTCGTCCTACGAGCTTTTCGAGCAACACTGAGGTGCCCACTGTATTCGCCCGCACGTATCGGTATATCTCGTACATGGATTGCCCAACGCCAACCTCTGCCGCTTCGTGATACACAACGTCGATTCCGACCAGGACTTTGTCCAGAATCTCTGGATCGCATACATCTCCCTTGAAGAATTCGGCGCGGGGATTAAGGTATTTTGGCTCCTTCCCCTCGTGGACCTGTGGAACCAGGAGATCGAGAGCCCGAACATGGTGGCC
>JAZDIW010000048.1:0-3886 GCA_043804575.1 bacterium | reverse complement strand
ACATCATCATAGCGAGCTCCCGACAGGAAACGGCAAGCCGTCGAAACCACAGGAAGCCGTGAGCCCTCCTTCTCTATCTCAGCATAGGGCCGCCAGAGCTCCCGTATCAATTCGGTGCGCGCAATCTCGAAATAAACGAAGTAACATCCGTAATAGACCCAACCCATCGCGTCTGTCTCCGCATAACGCACACGCACCGTGGTTGTGCTTTGGCAAGTGCACTCCCCTTCATTCCAGCCAAAAGCCGATCTTCGCATATTTCTCATGGCGGGCACGGATAAGCTCCTCTGCAGGCAATTGCCCAAGCTCCTTCAGGGTTGACAGAATCGTCTTCTTGATGAGAGCCGCCATCTTGTCGGTGTCCCGGTGAGCACCCCCCAAGGGCTCCTCGAGAATTCCGTCAATGATCCTCATACTCAGGAGGTCCTGCGCCGTCAGTTTCAGCGCGTCCGCGGCGCGTTCCGCCTCGGAGGCATCGCGATACAAAATCGAAGCGCAGCCTTCGGGGCTGATGACGGAGTAAATGGCGTGCTCCAACATGACGATGCGATCCGCCACGGAAATCGCGAGGGCACCTCCGCTGCCGCCTTCTCCAATGACGATGGTGAGAATGGGCACGGGTAGTCTGGCCATTTCGAACAGATTTCGGGCGATGGCCTCGGCCTGTCCTCGTTCCTCTGCGCCCACGCCGGGATAGGCGCCCGGTGTGTCCACAAAGGTGACCACGGGACGGCCGAAAGTCGCGGCGAGCATCATCAGGCGCAAGGCCTTCCGGTATCCCTCGGGATTCGGCATGCCGAAATTGCGCACCAGGTTTTCCTTGGTTCCCCGCCCTTTCTGATGACCGATAATCATCACCGGCATGTCCTCAATGCGCGCCAAGCCTCCGACCATCGCCTTATCGTCGGAAAAACGACGGTCTCCATGGAGTTCGGTCCAACTCGTGCAAATCCGGGCGATGTAATCGAGAGTATAGGGTCGCTGAGAGTGCCGCGCCATTTGCACTTTCTGCCACCGAGTCAGCTTTCGGTAGATTTCCTGCTTCAATTTGCTCGCTTTCTTCTCCATGCGCTGGATTTCCTCCGTCAGCGAATCGAGTCCGCCGGAGCGAGCAATGTGCTTCATTTCGGCAATCTTCTGTTCCAACTCGGCAATCGGTTTCTCGAAATCGAGAAAATGACCGTTTCGCAGAATGCTGCGACTGTCTGACGGCGCCGTTTGAGAAGGAGAATCTGCCGGAAGATCGGCCATAATACCACCTTCGTTGGATGAAGGGCCTCTCGCTTCGTAGCGCCCGGCTACGAACGCCCCGCCTTGCGAAATCGCGGGGAGAGAAGTCCCAAGGAATAGCGCAACCGGATCCCCGTATCCAAGAGCCACAGAAGAGGTGGCGGGTATTTGTCTCGCAAATGCTTACGGATAAAGATGCGCATCGCTTCGAAAAAGAAGCGATCCAGGCGGCTGGAGCTGCGGCGCATACTCGCCCCTTTCACGTGTACGATGGAAGCGCGCGGGATATACCAGACTTCCCATCCCGCTTGCTTCATGCGCCAGCACCAGTCAATGTCCTCGCCGTAGAGGAAATAATTCTCATCAAAAGGGCCGACGGACTGAGTCACTTCGCGCCGGACCATCATGCAAGCACCGCTGAGAGCATCCACCTGAGTTTCATAATCCGGATCCAAATAGGTCAGGTAGTACTTGCCAAAGAGACGACTGCGAGGCAGCAGCGTCGAGAGACCGAACAGCCGGCTGAAGGCGGCCAAAGGCGTGGGAAAGCCGCGGCGGCATTCGGGACGGAATCGCCCCTCCGGACTGACAATCTTCGGCCCGCACACCCCGGCTTGAGGTCGGCTCTCCATGAAATCCACCAATTCCTGAAGCGCCCCACGCTGCACAACGGTGTCCGGATTCAGAATGAGAACATACTTTGCATCGGCCTGAGCGATGGCTTGATTATTCGCCCGGCCGTAGCCGCAGTTCTCTTGGTTGGAAACAACATGCACTTGCGGCCAATGGTTCCGGAGGAACTCCACCGAGCCATCGGTGGACGCGTTGTCCACAACCCAGATTTCCCGAAGAAGCGTCTCGGCCGTCTCGTAGAGCGAGCGCAGAGCACGGTCCAGGAGGTCGCGCACATTGTAGTTCACAATGATAACCGAAACGCACTCCCGGTAGGACATCAAAGCCTTCCCAACAGGCTTTGGAGGCGAAGCTTCCACACCATGAAGATGGCCTCGAGAACGATATGCTTGGACATCTTGGATGTGCCGACTCGCCGCTCGACGAAGATGATGGGAATTTCACAGTGGCGAAATCCCTTTTTCCAGGCCTTGAAATTCATCTCAATCTGAAACGAATAGCCCCCCGATTTCACTTGATCCAAATCAATGGCCTTCAAAACCGCCGTCCGCCAGCATTTGAAACCGGCCGTTGGGTCATTGATGGGCATTCCCGTGATCACGCGGGTATACCACGCCGCAAAGCACGAGAGCATCAGCCGCTGTAAAGGCCAATTGACGACCGAAATCCCGTTGACATAGCGTGAGCCAATGACGAAATCGTACTCGGTGATCTTCTCCATGAGCCGCGGCAGGTCTTTCGGATCATGGGAGAAATCCGCGTCCATCTCAAAGACGAAATCGTAGCCCTCGCGAATGGCATATCGGAAACCGGCCACATAGGCGGTGCCCAGTCCCATTTTTCCGGGGCGCTCGATGAGTCTCAAACGGGGCTCGCTCTTCTGGCGCTCTTTGATATGCGCGGCCGTTCCGTCCGGCGAATTGTCATCGACAATCAAGACATCGAGGCCGGAATCTTGCTGGAAAATCGCCGTGAGAAGCTCACCGATATTCTCCAATTCGTCATAGGTAGGAATGATCACGAGCCCTCTCATAGGCGACACCCCTGTCGTTTGAAAGTCCGCAGCTTCTCCACCACCGCTTCCGATTTGCGGGCGATAATTTGCGCCGCCAAGATCGCGGCATTGACCGCTCCGGCT
This sequence comes from bacterium, assembly GCA_043804575.1. GTDB lineage: Bacteria > Electryoneota > RPQS01 > RPQS01 > DYHQ01 > JAZDIW01. The sequence continues at coordinate 885 of JAZDIW010000048.1, read as the reverse complement.
TGACCCAGCGCCACGGTAGCCACGGGGACGCCTTTGGGCATCTGCACCGTCGCCAGCAGAGCATCCAGTCCGTTCAGAGACGAGCCCGGCAAAGGAACGCCGATGACGGGCAGAATCGTCTGAGCGGCGCAGGCTCCGGCCAAATGAGCGGCCATGCCCGCCCCGGCGATGATGACCTCGCTTCCTTCTCTCTCCGCATTCGCCAGAAGAGTTCGAAGCTTCTCCGGCTCTCGATGGGCCGAACATACCGTGAGCTGGTAGGTAAGGCCAAAGTGCTCCAAATAGGTCTTCACTTCGGAGAAATAGTCGCGGTCGGATTCCGAACCGATGACGATGAGAACTTGCGGCAAGGAACACCTGCTCTTTCTTCAATAAAAAAAGCCATCACACGATTTGCAGGGGCGTGAGATGGTCTGGCTGGCAAAACAGGTCATCCGGCGTTTTTCATTCGCCAAAATCAATCGGCTTCGTCACGGGATCGAAATAGATGCGCAAACCCGTGACCACATAGGGGCCGCTGAAATCCGCTTCCCACGCACGATTCACAAGCGGGTGCAGCACCTTTGTGCGCGCACCGCTGAAATCCACATCCGTCATCTCCGTCACATTGGCGACGCGATAGCCGCCCCCGAGATTGAAGCCGAGGCGGCGTCCTAAGAAGATTTCGACGGAGCCATTGGCAATCACACCCAAGGTGCGTCCCGTCCCATCGAAAATGGAATTGCCCGGCTGCCATAGAATATCTTGTTTGGCCACCAGATAAGTCAATCCACCACCCGCGTAGAGACGGACGCCCTTGAAGACGGGAAGGACCAAATTTCCCAGCGCAAAGATTTCCGTCGCGCGACCGGAGAGGGTCAGAGTGGTGTCATTCCATGTCGCTGC
>JAZDIW010000047.1:0-3091 GCA_043804575.1 bacterium | reverse complement strand
CCCGTGTTATCATGGAAGGTAGCGAGGTTGAGCAGGGCATCCGGCGCGCGCCCAATCGAAAGGAGAATCTGGCGCCGGAGGCGCCGCAAATTGGCGAGGCTTTCCCCAATCCTTTCAATATCACCACCACCATTCCTTTGGAACTAAGATCGGCCTCGCTGATTGAGGTTGCCGTCTATGACGCGCTTGGCGGCGAGGTGGAGCGAGTCTCTTACGGAGTGCTCGCTGAAGGCAGACATCACCTGAATCTTTCCGGGCATTCATGGGCTTCCGGGACTTATTTTGTTCGGGTGATTGCTGAACGAAAATCCGTGGCACTGCGTCGGGTGATCCTGGTGAAGTGATTCCCACCAACGAATCGATAGTTGCCCGGGGCTGCATTTTGAGCAGCCCCCTTTTCTTGCCAACCGCACGATAGTTGACTCCCGAATTCCGAAGATAAACGGTCTGTCTGAGGTCGTGCGAATGCGAATGAAGCGGATCAAATGAGATGACAAAGGTTCGCTCTCTGCTCCCATTTTTAATGGCTTCATGGTTTCTGTGGGGTTGCGAGTGGTCTCCGCCGCGCGACAATCCGATGGATCCGGGCTCGGACAAATACGATGTGCCACCGGTAATCGAGCGACTGTGGATCGAAGTGCATTGTCTATCGCTCTCACAGTATCAGGAAACTTGCCGGTTGATGATATATGCCGATGTCTCAGATCGGGAAGGAATCTCCACAAGCGATAGCGCATGGATCTATTTGGAGGAAGAGTTCCTTGGGCAAATGATGTATGACCCGCCGCGAAAGCTCTTCGTTCTGGGCGTGTGCACAGATTGCGACACCTTGGATAGTCTTCCGACCGCCTACGAAGACAGGGTTTTCATCGTCCGAGTTCAAGATGACTTCGGGAATAGGCGGGAGCGTAGCACACAGATTACGCGTTCAATTTGCTGCGGACCTGGGAAATATCCGGTCGCAGAATTCCCAGCAAATAACGACGTAATTGATACTCTGCAGCCTCGGTTCGAATGGCGACCCTATTCCGAACAGTTCGAGTTCACTTTTCGCGTGTATTGCCAAGGCACAAATTTTGTCTGGGACAGTTCCGGTATTCCCTCCGATTGCAGTTCGATTTGGATGGGTCCCGAAGACTCCTTGGCGATTTCCCTCTATCCTGAACCCTATATCTGGACAGTGACCCTCGTGGACAACTCCGGGAACACCGCCACATCCGAACAGAAAAAATTCTGGGTCGGCGACACCTCGGGTATAGCCTGGATTTCCTCAAGCCCTCCTCTCGACAAATCGCCGACAACCTTCCAGTAGCGCATAGAATTCAGCGGCCTTTTCTCAAATCCACTCGAATCTGCCGAGGCGGGTCGCCGCGCTGGAAGAAGAATTCTCGTTCCCAAGGCGGATACTCGGGATGTTCCAGGCGGACAGTGTGTGTGTCATTCAGCGTCACAAAGAGCTGCCTGGCTCCGGGCGTGCTGTCCACTAGCGCATCGTCCAGATAGACTCTTGCCCACGGCTCGGCCACAATCGTGTCAATGACACCGACATATTGATAAAGACTTATCGAAAACGTACCCGCTTCTTGTCCCTCTTTCAAAACAATCGTCGTCTCCGGAGTGATGGGAAATCGTTCCACCGGAAAGGCAATGCGGTGAGTTCCAATCAGAAGTCTTCCCTCCAAAGGTGTCCATCCAATTTTCTTTCCGTCAATTTCAACCTGAGCCGCCGGCTCACTGTGAATCCATAGCCGCACGGTTTCTGGCGGCACGGGAACGGGTTCCAGAATCAAGGAATCGTCAAGTGCAGCGATCTGCTTCGGAGGTTCCACTTGTACTGTTTTCTCCGTATCTCTCTTGGATTCCGTTTGAGACGATAACAACTCCTCTTGCTCGGGCAACGGAAGGACAATCGGCGAAGTTGTATCTATGGGCGGCAGTTCCACAAAATCGGTTTTCTCGTCGGATGGAAGAATTTCCGGTGGCGGGAGTGGTCTGAAAATAAGCCAAAGAAGAACAAGGACCGCGATGATGATGCCTGCAACGGCGAGGCGCCTTCCTCTCTGCTTTCTCTGACGAGACACGCTGAGAATCCCCGGCAAATCTCCAAGTGTCGGTTGGGCAATCGCCTCGCGCAGTATGTCCGATGCAGCCGGGAGCTGCCAGTCTCTGGCGATTTCCTCCAATGCCTCATTTGCAGCCTGCGCGCTCTCAAAACGCCGCGCAGGATTCCTGTCAAGCAAACGAGTCAAGATGCGCTCGAGCTCTGGCGAGATTTGCTCTCGATAATCCGGGAATCGCGGTGGCTGATAGCGCACGAGCTCCTGCAAACATTCCTGCCATGTCTCTCCTTTCAGAGCGGCTTGGCCTGTCAGCATTTCAAAGAGCATGAGACCGAGAGCGAACAAATCCGTGCGAGGTGTCACTTCTTCTCCGGCGGCTTGTTCGGGTGCCATATAAGCGGGCGTGCCGGGGAGCGCGTCTTCGTGCGTGAGCCTTGGCAAGTCGCGCACCATCGCCCATCCGAAGTCCGTGATCCTCACTTCTCCTTGCAGGGAGAGGAGCACATTCTCGGGCTTCAGATCTCGGTGAATGATGCCCTTTTCATGTGCCGCCGAAAGCCCCGCCAAAATTTCATGCGCGATGGCAAGGGCCACGGCAGGCGGCAAAATCTTGCGTGCTCTCAAAAGCTCGCGCAGCGTTTGGCCTTCGACAAACTCGAAGATGAGCGAGAGCTGCTCTTCGTCGGCAAAGAGCTCGTAGATGCGAACGATATTCGGATGCGCAAGGCTGGCCACGACCCGTGCCTCGCGTTCAAAGCGGTGGCGCAGATCTTCGTCGCGGGCCAGTTGCGGATGCAAGGACTTGACGAGCACCTTACGCCCAAGCCGCTCGTCCCAGCCCTCCCATACCGTCGCAATGCTGGAGCGGGAAATCTCACGAACGAGGCGTATGTAGGCAGGTAGCGACATCGCACCGAGAAAGAATGAGTGAAGAAGGATTTAGGTTGTCTTTAGTAGTTGAAGATCTCGAATATGGTCATGCAGGCCGAAAACGACGATGCGATCTCCCGCTTCCATCATGACTTCGGGTT
>JAZDIW010000046.1:0-6241 GCA_043804575.1 bacterium | reverse complement strand
CCCGGCGCAATGGCGCCCAGGAGAAGCACTCGCGGCCTGCGGAAATGGGAGGGGATCTTGGGATTGAACTCGGCAAAGACACCCAATTCCGTTCGAAGGGTCTCGCGCATGCCGAAATCCTCCGAATAGCGCCCTTCCCAAAGAAAGGTCTTGCCTGCGCCGGTTTCCAATCCCGAGAAATCAACGCCGCGCTCATGCAAAAAGTGGATTTTCTCGTGCGGATAATCCTCCCCAACGATACCCACAATTCCCACCGAGCAAAACAGGGACGCCGCATTCGCAGCATGGATGGCCGAGCCGCCCGGCAGCCTCCGGGTCGTCACCTTCGCTGTGTGCAGGATGTCCAGTGCAACGGAACCAACGACCACGAGGTCCGGTGTGACCTTCTTGATGATAGTTTTTCTTGGCAAGGTTTCCCCAAACTTCAATGATTTGCCGTTTCTATTTCTGACCTGAAAAAAATCGGAAGCCATCGCCCTCGCTACATCGCCTCGGGCGCACTCACACCCAGCAAGTCCAGTCCGCGAGCTATGGCGATTTGAGTCGCGCGACAGAGTGCCAGGCGCGCCCGCTGCAAATCCTTCTCCTCTCCGAGAACGCGGCAATGATGATAGAACCGGTGAAATTGAGTGGCCACTTCCCGAAGCCATGTGGTCAACGCATGGGGATCTTTAACCGCAGCGCATTCCGCCGTGACCTGCGGAAGCTCTCGCAGGCGCCGCAGCAGATTTAGCTCCTCGACATGCGTGAGCAAACCCCAGTCCACCGCTGCATCCGGCGTGGAAATCTGCGCTTTGCGAAAAATGGATGCAATCCGCGCGTGGGCATATTGAACATAATAGACCGGATTCTCCTCCGATTGGGATTTGGCCAGCTCGATGTCAAAATCCAGCGGGGTCGTCGTGCGGCGAAGAACGAAGAAATATCTGGTCGCGTCCACACCAACTTCGCTAACAAGCTCCTCCATCTCGACAATTTCACCGGCCCGCTTGGACATCTTCACCGCCACACCGTCCCGCAGAAGATTCACTTGCTGCAGGATAATCACATGCAACTTCTCGGCAGGCAACCCCAAAATGCGCATCGCGGCCTTCATCCGGGAGGGGAAGTGATGGTGATCCGGCCCTAAGATATTCAGCAGCTCGCCGTAGCCTCGATGAAATTTGTCCACATGATAGGCGATGTCCGGCAAAAAATAAGTCGGCTGACCGGCGCTGGTGATCACGACCCAGTCTTTGCTGTCGCCATGGCTCGATGTCCGAACAGAGTGCGCTCCGTCTTGCCGGAAAAGCGCTCCCGCTTTGTCCATTCGGTCCAATACCGCCTGCGGTGCACCACGCGAATGCAATTCACTCTCCCGGAACCATCGGGAGTACGGAACACGGAATCGCTCCAAGATCTCCCGATGCTGCTCCACATGGAATTGTATCGCGATTTGAACCAAATCGCCCGCGGCCTCTGCCGGCGCTTGGTGGTGATACTTATCTCCTTCGCGCTCGATAATCGCGCGAGCCATGTCTATCAGGTATGCGCCGTGATATCCCTCTTCAGGAACTTCCGTCGAATACCCTAAGAGCGTTTCATAGCGCGCACGCAGCGATTCTCCGAGGAGCCGAACTTGATTGCCCGCGTCATTGACATAGTATTCGCTGTCCACGCGCGCTCCCCGCGCACCGAGAATCCGGCGCAGGCTGTCCCCGACGGCCGCGGCACGGGCACTGACGATATTCAAGGGGCCGCTGGGATTCGCGCTGACAAATTCGAGAAGGATTCTCTGTCCCGAAAGCTCGTCCCCATTGCCAAAAGCGGCTCCCTCCTCCAAAATCGAGCGCCCCACATCCCGCAAATGCTCCGGCGCAAGAACGAAATTGATGAATCCGGGTTCAGCGACGGTGTGTCGCGCCATTTCCTTTGTATCTAATTGTAATGAGTACCCCTCGTTTATGAGCCGAGCAGTCTCGGGCGGTGGCTTTCCAATGATGGCCCCTACCACGAAAGCAACATTCGTCGCAATATCACCATGAGAAGGGTTCTTGGGCTTCTCAAATTGCGGCTCTACATCAGGAAGATCCAACGATTTCAGAACACTATGGGTTGCGTGAGCCAAATACTTGATGGGGTCTTTCACGATTTGCGTCCGCGCTTTCCCTTCACGCCCGGGACTTTCCCCTTTTGTGAAGTTGTTCTCGTTTTCTTTGGCTTTTGGGCCGCCTTTCTCTTCTCTCGCTGGGTCTTTTTCTCCAAATAAGCTTCATCAAGAACGCGAATCCGGGCATCTCCCCACAAATCCTCCAAACGGTAGTAGTCGCGCCACGCCGGTTGAAAGATATGCACGACGACATCCAAGTAATCCAGCAAAATCCAACGTGAACCGTGATAGCCCTCCTGGTGGAGGCTCTTGACGCCGTTCCGAGCCATTGTCCGAAGAATATGATCGGCAATCGCTCGAACATGCGGCTCGACATGGCCGCTGCATATTACGAAAAAATCGGTCACGGTTTCGAGCTTGCGGAGATCCATCACAACCACCTTCTCCGCCTTCTTCTCCAAAGCCAGCTCCCCCAATGCAACGGCAAAGCGTTCCACCCGACTGAGCGCCAGTATCTACCTCCTGTCAACGATATGTGATAGACTGCGAAAGCGCCGGACTGCTCAAAATCAATTCATCGACGCATTTCGCGGCCACACGAGCACCGTCAGAGATTGAGCCGAAGCTCCTTGTAGTCCCGCCCGATAATCAGCGTCACATCAATATCCACGAAACGCGCATCCGGCTCGCTTCGCACTTGGCCATGCTCAACGCCGAGACTGTCGGCCAGAGCCAGTGCCGCCGCGAGGCTACCTGTTCGGTCGACGATAACTGAGTTCTTATAGCGGAAATGGTCCGCATTTCCAAACTCACGGACATCAAATCCCCACTCGCGAAGAATCGGCACAACTCGTTTGGCAAAACCCGGAAGACCACATCCATTCAGAACCTGAACTCGCGTCGGCATGGCCGGGCTTGGAGGATTCGACTCTTGCTTCGGCTTCTCTTTCGACGGCGAAACCGTGTCGGCAACACCCTTTCGACCGACCTCCTCTGCCGTCGGCCTCATAAGCGATTCCATCTGAGAAACCGTCTTCTTGACCGACACCGGTTCCGACTGTCCCCCATGCACGCCACCTGTCCGCGTAACCAGAAGCCCAATCGCAAAAAGTTGGAGCACGACAAGGGCTATCAGCAAACCATACACACGTCGTTGCGTTTGGCTTGCAGGAGTTTGTCGCGCAGATGGCGGAGGAAGAAAGAAACGGCGAGGCAATCGCAGTCCTTTACAAAAAAGACCGAGCGGCCAGTCTCGGTCTCAGGATGAATCGGCAAACGGCAACAAACAGCGCATGCCCTTACGGACGCGGCCCATAGGGAACCATGCCCCAACGCCCCCAACCGTAGGAACCGAATCCGCCATAATCGGGCGCGATTCCACGGAAGGCCCCCAGATGGAAATAGAAATTGCGTGCAGGCTGCCAGTTCAATTCCGCACCACCCACAAACTGATTCCCATAATTCGCGGGATTCCATTCCGCCGGACCGTGGGGCTGGAATTGAAATCCCAGATGCGTCCTTACAGAGAGCGGCTTGGATATCTCATAGGTCATGCTGTTCAGGTACATGCCGTAGGAACCGCTCTGTGAGCCGCTGGAAAAATAGCCCATCTGCATGGAATGGGACATGTGCATCCGTGAAGGATCCAATAGAGAAACGGCATTCAAGGGTATGCCGAGTGAGCGGCGGGAGTGCAAATAGCTGCCGACATCATCCTGATTCTGCTCTTGGCGGAATTGAGCAAAGAGTGCACAGCTCATCGCCAAGACGAGAAGGAGACACAAAGAAAAGCGATACATGAGCAGGCCCTGATATACCTTATCTAATCTTATATTATATAAAATTTTCCGGCCAAAGTCAATAACTTTTTCACCCTTTTGGCGGCTTCCCATACGCCTTTTCGGCCGCCTCCAATTCTTCCTTCGTATTAATGCCCCGAACCTCCCCAAAATCGGCCATTGGATGCGCCTCCACAGCCCTGCGCGCCTTTGCCATAATGGCGATGACATCTGTCAGATAGTATTCGCCCTTTCGGCTATTCGGCTGGATTTGTCTAAGATATTCAAAGAAACCGTGCGTTATGAACGCATATATGCCAGAATTCACCTCTTTGATTTGCTTTATCTGCGGGGCAGCATCCTTCTCTTCAACGATTCCCGCAAAGGTTCCGTTTCCATCCCTTACGATTCGACCGTACCCAATAGGATCCTCCGCAATGGCCGACAGCACGGTTGCATCATTTCGCCTCTGGCGATGTATGTCGACCAGCCGCCCAAGCGTCTCGCTTCGAAGCAGGGGAACATCTCCAGAAAGAACAACAATGTCCCCAACAAGGTCGCTTAAGAAGGCTTCTGTCTGCAGGACAGCATGTCCGGTTCCCAAAGGCGGCTCCTGGACAGCGAACTGCAGGTCACGATCCTTCAAATGAGCTCGAACACGCTCCTGCTCGTGACCGACCACAATGACCGTCTTTTGCGGATGCAGGGTGGCCGCGCTATCCAGAACATAGTCAATCAGCGGCCTCCCCAAGAGCGGATGGAGGACCTTTGGGATGTCCGACTCCATTCGCTTCCCCTTTCCGGCTGCCAAAACAACAACGGCCAACAAGATTTCCGCCTCAACTGTTAAACAAATAAGACAAAAAAGGGTTCCCTATGGAAGGCTTGCATTTGGAATTCTACGATTCAACTGAAATCGGCAGATTATCAATGAGTCGCACAGAGCCAATTTGTCCGGCTACAATCAGCAATATTTTACCGCTTATTTCTCGAACCTGCTCGAATGTCTCTGGCCAAACAACATCCGCATAATCCGGCTTGAACTCAGGAATGCCTGCGAAAACTTGCACCATAGCCTCGCGCATCCTGTCCGCCTTCCTCTCTCCCCCCGAAATCAGCGCCTCGGCTCTCTTGAGGGCGCGAAAGAGAACCGTTGCCTTCGCGCGCTGGTCCGTTGTCAGGTAACTATTGCGCGACGACATAGCTAATCCGTCCGGCTCGCGAATCGTCGATCCAACGAGGAACGCGATAGGAAAATGCAAATCCTGTGTCATTCGTCTTAGGACGGCGACCTGCTGAGCGTCTTTCTGTCCGAAGGCTGCCACATCCGGCCAGACAATGTTGAAGAGCTTGGCGACAATCGTGCAGACTCCGCGAAAATGCCCGGGGCGAATCGCTCCTTCATAGACGGAGCTGAGTCGCTCGACTTCGACATAGGTCGCATAATCCTTCGGATAGATTCCTTCGCTTTCGGGAGCAAAAATCGCATCGGTTTGGCGCTCTTCAAGAAGACGCACATCGCTATCGAAGTCTCGCGGATACCGGTTGAAATCCTCATGCGGGCCGAACTGCGTCGGATTGACGAAAATGGACACAACCAAGCGCTCGCAACGAGGTCGAACAAGATCAACGAGCGAAAGATGCCCTTCGTGAAGCGCCCCCATCGTCGGCACAAACCCAATGCGCAATCCCTCCCGTTTCCATCGAAGCGAGGCGGATTGCATTTCATCAATCGTTCGGAAAAGCTCCATCCTCAGCATCTCCACAGCCAGAACAACAATTTTTCCCGCCGAGCCAGGTTCTCAACCTGGCCGGAACTCTCTCGCCCCCTCCGGGCGGGGGGAAAAGGGGGGCCTTCTCATAGCGCTTACAGCGTGCGCGAGTCGCACTATCGAATTTCGATCTGACCTCCCGTTGTCACGCCGGTGAGCCCTTGAGAAACCTTCGCCCGGATCTCATTCAAGTCGTTTGCCATTCCCAGCGGCATGATGAACAGGCACTGACCTTCACTCGCGCGCTCCCACGCTTCTCCTACCATCCGCTTCTCTTTCGAGTCGTCATTCGACCAGTCTTTTTCATTCTTGTATTCCACTACCAAATAGCGACTGTCTTTCAAACGACAAATAAAGTCCGGATAGAATTTGTCCGTGCTGGTCGGTAGGCTGAAGCCGTAGCGCACCGGATTGCGCACCCAACATTCGACTTCAGGTAATTGATCGAGGAACTCCGCGCATTTTGCCTCTTCGGGATTCATGTCATCAATTAGATCGTAAAGATGCTTCCCAAACTGAACGGGACCTAAATACCTCTCGCTGCACACATAGCTGTCCTGCTTGAAGATGAACGCAATGTCAGCCGATGTTCTCAAGTCCCC
>JAZDIW010000045.1:0-9196 GCA_043804575.1 bacterium | reverse complement strand
GTAATGCCCGGCTTGAGCATACCCAAGAGCTCATGGAGAACTCGCTCCGTAATGTGGATGGCGCTCTGAATCTTATCGAGTTCTTCCGGCTCCTTGCACGCGGCGAGTTCTTCAACCACATTCGTCAGAGACACGAACTCGGCGCCCGGGTTATAGGACTCCAGCGACTGATAGAAGTCCACGGTCATCTGGTCCGCCTCGACCGCGACCTTGCCTGTCAGTCCAAGTCGCCGGTTTTTCTTCAGCTCGTCCATCATGGTGCCGCGATGAATGATGACCTGAGCACCTTTGACGGCGGCATTGGCTGCGGTTTCATAGCGAAAATCGGTCACGAAAACCGCATGGTCAGTCCATACGATGCCGAAACCGGAAGACGGCCTGAAATTGAAGAGATAATGAAGATTGGAGGCTCGCGTAACAAAGAAGGCGTCCAACTTTCGCCGGCGCATTTCTTTTTGCAGTTTCGCAACGCGTTTCCAACCGCGAGTTGAAGCGCTCATAGGAACTCCCTCTCATTTGCTGCACGAAGTCGTGCAAGATTTATAAATAGCGGAAAGTCGGGGTCTCTCGTGGAATTCGACTCCAGCGCATCTCAGCAATATCCGGGTGATATTCCATTCCATTACACCATCAAGGCAAGATTATTGAGAAACCCCCTTTTGGTCCCTCTGCTGAAGCAGGGGGAGACTTGAGCCCTTCCCCTACTTCAGTAGGGGAAGTTGGAAGGGGTTTCTTCTAACAATTTTGGGATGTACTTTCGGAAGACTTCCTTTACGGTTTCGCCTTGGCGAACGCGGCGGCGCCGACCCATTTCACTCCAGCCCGCTTTAGAGTCCGCGCGCATTCCTCCATCGTCGCCCCCGTCGTGATGACATCGTCAATGAGAATGACTCCCTCGGGAATGGGGCAAGTCTTGCGGACTCGGAAAGCGTTTCGCACATTCTTCCGGCGCTCGGCAGGGGTCAGACGGGTCTGGGTCCGCGTGTGCTTGACGCGGCGCAGCAGCTTGGTATCCAGCGCAATAGCCCGCTCACGGCGCAGATTCTTGGCCAGAAGCAGACTCTGACTGAAGCCGCGCTGCCAACTGCGGGCCCAATGCTGCGGGACAGGAATCCAAATCACCTCTTTGCGGAAGAAATCTTGCGGCAGAGTTCGCGCCCACCGGCGGGCCATGTGAGCGGCCAAGATACGACGCCCGTCATATTTCAGCGCGTGCACAATCGAACGGACGGGGTCTTCGCGGGCATGATGCATCAAGAATGCAGCCGAGGCAGAATCCACCTTCTCGAAAGCGGGCAAGTCCGCAAGCCCGGCCGCCTCACACCGATCCCAGCAGTGCCCACAAAAAAGGAGCTCTCCTCGTTCGAGGCGCCCCTGACAAAGGCTGCAAATTGGAGGAAAAAAGAAGTCCCAGAACACTCCAAGGTGCAAATAGGCAGGCAGATTCATCCCTTCACGTTTGGCTTCTGCAGCAGGACCAACTTAAGCACTTCCTCCACACGATCCACGAAAATGAAGTTCATTCGAGTGCGGATGTTTTCCGGCACATCCTGCAAATCTTTCTCGTTCTGCCGCGGAAGGATGATTTCACGGATACCGGCGCGATGAGCCGCCACGACCTTCTCTCGAAGCCCTCCGATGGGCAAGACGCGGCCACGCAGAGTGATTTCTCCGGTGAGAGCGACATCATTGCGAACCGGAGTGTTCAGGAAGAGCGAGGCCAAGGAGGCACAGAGAGTGATTCCGGCGGAAGGGCCATCCTTAGGAGTCGCTCCTTCAGGAACATGAATATGAATATCCCGGCGCCGGAAGATATCCTCCGCCACGCCGAACTTCGCCGCATTGGCCCGCAGGAACGAGAGAGCAATGGCCGCGCTCTCTTTCATCACCTCGCCCAGGCGACCTGTCACCTGCAGCTCTTTGGACCCCGGCATCCAGGTGGATTCAATGGCCAGAATATCTCCTCCGAAGGGGGTCCAGGCAAGTCCGGTCGCTCGGCCCACTTCGGCCTTCTTGACGGCCCGATCTTCCAAGAAGCGCGGCACTCCCAAGAAATCGGCCACATTCTTCGGGGTGACGGTGACTCTTGTCTTCTCTCCCTTGGCCAGACTTCGAGCCACCTTTCGGCAAATCGCGGCAATCTGTTGCTCCAGAGCCCGCACACCCGCCTCGCGCGTGTACTGAGCAATGATGGTTTCCAAGCCGGTGTCCCGGAAGCGCAAATGGCTTTTCTTCAGCCCATTGGCATCGAGCTGACGCGGCACGAGATAGTGCTTGGCTATTTCGACCTTTTCCGGACTGATATAACCGGGCAGTTGGAGAATCTCCATCCGGTCGCGCAAGGGCAGAGGAATCGCGTGAACATCATTGGCCGTCGTGCTGAACATCACACGCGAGAGGTCAAACGGCACATCCAAATAATGGTCCTGAAAAGAGAAATTTTGCTCCGGATCCAAGACTTCCAAAAGCGCCGACGAGGGATCTCCTCGAAAATCTTGACCGAGCTTGTCAATCTCGTCCAACATCAGCACGGGATTGTTCACGCCGGAACGCCGAACGGATTGAATGATTCGACCCGGCAGCGCGCCAATGTAGGTGCGGCGGTGGCCACGAATCTCGGCTTCGTCTCTCATGCCTCCCAAGGACATTCGATTGAACTGACGGTTCATCGCCCTCGCAATGGAACGACCGAGCGAAGTCTTTCCGACTCCCGGCGGCCCCACGAAACAGAGAATCGGCCCCTTCATCGTCTTTTTCAGCGTGCGCACCGCCAGAAATTCGAGGATGCGCTCCTTGACATCCTCCAGCCCGTAGTGATCCTCGTTCAGAATCTCCTCGGCCATCTCGACATCCAGTCGGTCCTCGGAGGAGTTGGACCACGGCAAAGCAATCAGCCATTCCACATAGGTGCGAGAGACCGTATATTCCGCAGAGGCTGCGCTCATGTTTCGCAGACGGCTGATTTCCTTCAACGCGATGTCCTGCGCCTCCTCGGACATTCCGATTTCCATCACCTTCTTCTCGAGCTCCCGCAGTTCGGCGCCAAGATCTTCTTCCTCGCCTAACTCGCGGCGAATGGCCTTCATCTGCTCCCGCAGGAAATACTGGCGCTGGCTCTTCTCGAGCTCTCCTTCCACCTCGGTCTGAATTTTTGAGCCCAATTGCAGGAGTTTCAATTCATGATGAACCAGGCTCGCGACTTTCTTCAGCCTCTCCTCAAGATCAAAGGTTTGAAGAACTTCTTGCTTGTCCTCAACCTTGACATTGAGATTCGAGGTGACGATGTCCCCAAGAACGCCGGGATCCGTAATATTGTAAACGGCGATTTTCACCTCATCGGGAATCTGATGAGAATAGTCAATGACACGGTGAAACTCGTCGGAAATCGTTCGCATGAGTGCTTCGATTCGCAGGCTGCGACGCCGATCCACCGCCATCGGTTCGACGCGCACGGTCAGATAGGGCTCGGTGGTTATCAGCTCCAGCCGCCGGATGCGAGCCAGTCCCTGCACCAACAGGCGCACGGAGCCATCGGGCACACGAAACATTTTCAGGATTTGAACGGCCGTCCCGACGTTGTAGAATTGCTCTTCAATGCCTTCACCGATCGGCTGCGGAATTCGCGCAAAGGCTGCAATCATCTTGGCGCCACTCAAGGCATCGTTGACCAGCTTCACCATTCGTTCATCGGTGACCACAAGCGGTACGATGACATTCGGAAAAATGATCACTTCGCCCAAGAGCATGACCGGAAGCACCTCGGGCATGACGAGGGGCTCCGGCTTTTCTCCGGATGGCGGAGGCACCGCCGAGGGTGGCGGGGCTATCGGGTGATCCATCTCAGACATCCGGATCCTCCTGTTCTCCGCCCTCCGCCGATGTGTCGTCGTCGCCTCCCGAGGCCGTCTTCGGCATTACGACCTCCAACAGGCCATCCACATAGTTGACTTCCACACGGTCCGCATCTACGCCACGCGGCAAGCGAAACCGTCTTTCAAAGGGTCCAAAATCCACTTCCATAAGATAGTAGTGCCTCTTCGGATACTTGGATATTTCTCGTCGAAGTCCTCGTATGGTCAGAGTCCGGCCTTCAATCCGCACCGAAACTTCTTGCCGGTCAATGCCCGCAATATCCATGATGAGGATGAGAGCTTCCTGAGTCTCGAACAGATCCGCCGGTGGAAGCCATCTCTTGTCCGCCGCCATCAGGCCCGGACCCTTGATTCGATAGTAATAACGGAAGAGGTATTCAAATTCCTCTCCCGACCCGGCCAATTTTATCGGGATTTCACGGCTGGCATTGGCAAGCGTGTGCATCTCAAACTCCCGCAATCATGCTTTGGGGAACCGAAAGCAGATGTCGATCGGCAGACTTCTTGCCCAAATACGCAAGAAGCTCCGTATGCAAACCTCTGGCCATAAAATATAAGTAGCCCTCTCCAGACTTGCAAGTGATTCTTCCATATTCAAGCTGCGGCTCGGAGGAAAGTTTTCCTTGCTTTGTCCCTCTTCTTGCCTTATATTTAGGGTGAGCGTGGCCGTTTATTTACTTCCATCGGCGGGAGCAGACACAGCTTGCCGAAAGCAGGCAGGCAAGCTGGAATGTCTTCTCGTGTTGGAAGCGCAAGAATGAGTTATTTCGCATAGAAAAGAGGACAGATGTGATTGGGGCACTCCCCCGAAATGGGCTAAGATCTGAGTTCTGTGAGGAGAAAATGAAGCGGATGGGTATTTCGGGTAAGGTGAGATGGATAGCGGTCGGCCTGGCGCTATGGCTTGGATTGCCTATGGTGGCGGCCGCGCAGGACTATGATACGCTTCGCATTGTGACCCAGAACGCGCTGGGTTTTTGCGGCAGCACCTGTGCGGTGCGCGTTCCGGCGTTTCGCCTATTCTACCAGGCTATCAATGCGGACATTGTCGTGACACAGGAACAGGTGTCGCAATCGGGGGTCAACCAATTCCTGAATGATATTCTGAACTATGGACAGCCCGGAACCTACTTGGCCGCGCCGTGGACAGATGGGCCTTATACCGACAACGCACTCTTCTATAAGGGAAACAAAGTCGCCCTCGTCTCGACTCAGCAGATTCCGACCCAACCCAGCGGAGGCTACCGAGACATCAGCGAGTATGTCCTCAAACCCAAAGGGATGGATGCCTCGGGGGAATTCCGGGTCTATTCGCTCCATCTGAAGGCGGGCGATACCTCCGGCGATGCGGCGATTCGCCTCATCGAGGCCACGGTGCTGCGAAACTATCTGAACGCCCTTCCCGACTGCACGGATTTTTTCGTCATGGGTGATTTCAATTGCTATACGAGCAGTGAATCGGCTTACCAGAAACTCGTCGGCTCGCAGGCCGACAACTCGGGCCGCTGCTTCGACCCCATCAACACACCCGGCGATTGGAACAACAACTACGATTTCCGCACTGTCCATACTCAGTCCACGCGGACAACGAACTTGAATCCCGGCGATGGAGGCTCCACCGGCGGCATGGATGACCGCTTTGATCAGATTCTCTCATCCGCGACTTCTCTGTCCCCAAATTGGTTTGCGTGTTTGCCTTCCACCTACACGGCTTATGGCAATGACGGCGACCATTTCAACGATTCCATTAATGACCCTCCCAACGCGGTCGTTTCGCAGGAGATCGCCAATGCTCTTCATCGCGCTTCGGACCACCTGCCCGTCTATGTGAATGTGCGACACCCCATTCCCACGCTGACGCTCACATCTCCCAATGGCGGCGAAGTGTGGCAGGTCGGACAAACGGACACCATCAAGTGGAGCAGCATTGGACTTGCCGGCAATGTCACGATTGCCGTCAATCGCGATTACCCCGGCGGAAGTTGGGTGACGCTCTTCGGCGGCACCGCAAATGATGGCGCACAGCCTTGGCTCGTGACGAGCCCGACCAGCGCGAATTGCCGGATTCGAATTGTCGGGGATTCCCACGCGGCGGCTCGCGATTCCTCGAATGCGAATTTCACCATCACAAATCCCTACATCACGGTGACTTCTCCCAACGGCGGCGAGACTTGGTATTGGGGCCAGCCGCACAACATCCTTTGGAGCTCCGGCGCCGGAGGGACGGTGGACATTTCGCTGAATCGCGACTTCCCAGGCGGAGCATGGGAATCGCTTTTCGCCGGAACAGCCAATGACGGAATCGAGAACTGGATGGTGAGCAGTCCACGGACGGCGAATGCACGAATTCGAATCGTCAGCACCTCCAATCCCTCCATCCGCGATTCTTCCGATGCCAATTTCACGATAGAGACGCCCTATTTGGTGCTGACAGTCCCCGACGGAGGAGAAATCTGGACCGCCGGTACGATCCAGATCCTCGAATGGATTGGGGAAGGCCTGACGGACTCGGACAGCCTGGAGATTCAACTGAATCGAAACTGGCCGGGGCCCGATTGGGAGCCGATAGACACGACGCTCTATATCTGGTTCGGCCAGGATTGGCCGGTAACGGGGCCCGGAACGACCACCGCACGGATGCGTATCGTCAGCCTGCGTCTGCCGACAGTAGCGGCAGAATCGCAAGCGAATTTCACCATCATCGGCGCGAATGAACCGCCTCTGATTTTTCATGATCCCTTGGACGACAAAGAGCCGGGAAACATCACGATAGTGGCAAGTGTATTTGATGAAGCGCCTCTCATCTCCATCAAGGTATTCTACCGTGAACAAGGCGGCGCCCCGTATGATTCGGTGATGATGAATTCCACGGGCAATCCCTATGAATATGCGACGACGATTGGGCCGCTCGGCGATGGGAGCTACGACTACTACCTTCGCGCGACCGACACCGATTGGGAGACGACAACAACCGAAATCTACGATTTTCAGGTGGCGGCAGCCTGCGGAATCATCATCGGCTATGATGACGGTTCTGCCGAGGAATTCAACTGGGCGGGAGGCGAGGAATTTCGATGGGCAGTCAAATTCACACCGGCGACGACGCCTTTCATTCTATGTGGGACCGAATTCTCTGTCTCGCGAATCAAACCAGATTCCTCTCACGAACGCGTCGTCATCGAAGTCTATGACATAGACGGGCAGGGTCTTCCCGGCAACCTTCTTTTCGCCGATACCACGGGCTCGGTTGGAAATGTCGTGGGAGGCTTGCCGGCGGGCTCGACGCTCTGGGCGATGGCGCTTCTTCGAGATGGTTCGGGAGAGCCTTTGGTGATGAACGGCGACTTTTTCCTTGCCGTGGGGAACCCCGATACACTCCATTACGAGGCGTTTGCACGCGATATCACCGGGCCCAATTCGAATCGCAGCTACCTCTATGATGGCTGCGAAGAGCAGTGGTTCAACGAAAATGAAAGCTGGGAAAACTGCCGAATCGGCAATCGCTTGATTCGCGCGCTCGGTTTCTACCCGACACCGGTGCAGGTCGTTATATCTCGCTCGGGCAACGACATCCGTCTGGATTGGACCTCCGCGGGGGCACCCTATTATCGCATTTATAGCTCGACAGACTCTCTGGGCGGTTATGCCCTTGAAGGGTCGGTCGGAGACACGACCTTCATGGACGGAAATGCGGTCCTTTTGGAAACGAAGAAAGTCTATCGGGTCGTCTGTTCGACACAACCCTGATTTTCTTACCTCAAAAGTCAAATTATCTCTTGACATATCGGGCGAAATTCCTTATATTTGCTATGGGTTATGCTAAACGATAGGGAGAACCGCCTTGCGATTTGGCTGGCTGGAAATTGTTCTTATTGTCTTGGTTATTCTGCTCCTTTTCGGGGGGCGAAAGATCCCTGAACTGATGCGCGGACTTGGCCGCGGGGTCAAGGAGTTCAAGCAGGGAGTGCAGGAAGGAGAGGCCGACAAAGCCGAAAAGAAGGATTCTCCGTCGTAGCATGCCACCCCGTGTTGCGGCCTGCTGTTTTTGCTTGACTTTCGCATCGAAAAGCAATATATTTCAGGCGTTGCGGTAAGAATAGTTGACAAGAACGACCCAATTGGGGCGAATAAAACATGCTTGAGCAGAAATATTACTCCTCGAAGGAAGTCTGCGACGACCTCCAAATCTCCAAGTCCACTCTTTTTAAGTGGGAGCGAGAAGGGCTAATCACCCGCGTTCGCCGCGACTGGAGGGGCTGGCGGCTTTACGACCAGCACAATATCGAAGAAATCAAGCGCAACATTGAGAGACAGAAACTGCAGGATGTCGGAAACCGGAGCAGCTTGGTTTTGGTTGTGGACGATGACCCAAGTATTCTTCAGGTGATGGGGCAATTGCTGAAGACGGCGGGCTATGAAGTGGTTACGGCCGCCACGGGCGAAGAGGCCGTCCAGCTCCATAGCGAGAAACTGCCCGGACTGACTTTTCTCGATGTCAAGCTGAAGGGCAAGAGCGGCATTGATGTCTTCCGCGAGATCCGGGCCGCGGATCCTCAAGCGACGGTCGTTATCTTGACGGGATACCCCAAGATTGAAGACACCGTGCAGGTCATCAAGGAAGGTGCCTACAACTACCTTACCAAACCCATCAAAACGGACGAACTGCTGGAGATGGTCCAAGAGGTGCTTGGCGAACCGGCCGGTTGATTCTTCTGCTCCGTTGCAGTTTTGCGTAGAAAATCCCAGTCAGCCCCGTTGATTCCTGCGGGGCTGCTCTTTTCCAAACCGTGGGAACAATCATCGCTGAGAAGAGATTCAACTCATCGGAGGCGACGGATTCCAATTCCGGATTTGACTCATGATTTCTCCTGACATTTGGCTGTTCTGGTGGGCATTTTGGTGCTATTTGGCCTCGTTCGTCCTCTTTTCGGTCTATTTGGGGACAGGAAAGGAGCGGATAGGCTGGTTTGGCGTGGTCGCAACCGGATTGGGATTCGTGCCGCAGACCATCGGTTTCTTTGTCCGGTGGGTGCTCTCGAAGCACTATCCCCTGTCCAATATGTATGAATATCTCGCCATCATGAGCTGGATGGCGGCCCTGACGATGGGAATTGTGTTGTGGCGATACCGGCGTCTGAAAGTCGGCGCGCTGCTCTCGCCTGTCATCTTCATGCTCATGGTGACGGCATCGCTGCTGCCCAAAGAAATCAACATGCAGCTTGTGCCGGCTCTGCAAAGCTATTGGCTCACGATTCATGTAACGCTTGCGGCCATTGGTTCCGGCTCTCTGGCCATTAGTGCCGTTGCGTCTTTTCTCTATCTCG